>NZ_DIAC01000081.1:0-3765 GCF_002414625.1 Methylophaga sp. UBA5088
CATCACAGCCATGTGGGTATCAGGCATCATGCAAGGTCTGATACCCACATGGCTGTGATGTAAACCGCTGTACCAATCGTAGCCATCCAGAAGTGCAGGTTGACCAAACGAATTGAGTACATAGTCGTTCCCCACATACGTTCTACCATGTGATACAGCGCACCAATAGATACCATCGCGACCCAACCTAATGCGCCCGAGTGAACGTGACCAATAGTCCAGTCAGTGTAGTGTGACAATGCGTTTACTGTTTTTGCGGCCATAACAGGGCCTTCAAATGTTGACATCGCATAGAATGCTAAAGAGACAATCAAGAAACGTAAGATATAGTCAGTACGTAGTTTGTCCCAGGCACCACTTAATGTGAACATACCGTTGATTGCACCACCCCATGAAGGAATGATCATCGCCAATGAAATAGCTGCACCCAATGATCCAGTCCAGTCAGGTAAAGCAGTATATTGAAGATGGTGAGCCCCTAACCAAACGTAACCGAAAACTAAGGCCCAGAAATGGATAACAGATAAACGGTATGAATAAACAGGACGATTCGCTTGCTTAGGTACAAAGTAATACATGATCCCCAAGAAACCAGCAGTCAGGAAGAAACCTACCGCATTGTGTCCCCACCACCATTGAATCATCGCATCTTGCACACCAGCAAACAGTGAATAAGATTTAAACAACTCAACAGGTATAGCCAAACTGTTCACAACGTGGAGATATGTGATCATGACCATCATCGCAATAAAGAACCAGTTTGCTACATAGATATGCGAAACCTTGCGAATTGAAATCGTCATGATGAAATTAAATGTGTAGGCCAGCCAGACTACAGCAATCAAAATATCAATTGGCCATTCTAATTCAGCATATTCTTTAGATTGAGTATAACCAAGAGGTAAGGTAATGACAGCGCTGAGAATAACGAGATTCCAGCCCCAGAATGTAAACCAGGCTAATTTATTGCTCCATAACGGTGTACGGCAGGTGCGTTGCACAATATAGAACGCTGTAGCCATTAATGTAGAACCACCAAAAGCAAAAATAACCGCATTAGTATGTAAAGGACGTAAACGACCAAAACTGATATATGGATTATCAAAATTCAGGACTGGCCAAGCCAGTTCTGAGGCGATATAAACACCGATACCGGTGCCAACGACCAAGTATACGCATGCCATATAGGCAAACCACTTGACCACTTGATAGTTATATTGTTGTTCCGCTTGCATAGCGACCACACCTTCTCTCTTTGGAAAACTCTCTCTCAATTTTGTTGTCAATCACTCAACAAAATTAGGACCCTTTTCTACGTGCCTCAATGAACATCGAAAGCAGTTAGAATTTTACATCAATCAGCTGATTTGCTTCACACCAAAACATTGATCTAGATCAAACGTAGTGTGATAAAGCACAGTGTGCTGTGAAATGCCTCACCCGCACGTAACATGGAATTTTCCTAAGATCAAAATCTCTGGTCAAGTTAATCAGTCTTAACGCCCATAACCAAGCATGATTTTGTATTAAAAAAACAATTAGTTATGTACTTCCATCAAAAAAAAAGAAATATCGGTGACGTCAAGATGAGGGGGGATTGCGGCTTATTATTTTATGTGTGGCTTCAAGGACTAACAATGAGTATTACAGAACGTTCTTCTATCAATAGTAAATTGTATGTATGACAGGCAGAAGATCGTGACATAAACTCAGTACCAATACCTTGTTTATTAAAATATTCGGCCATTTGTAATAACGGAAAAGAGAGGCTGGCATCCGAGGTAAATATAATGACTTCCGGAGCCAGCTCTTTAAGTGCAGACAGAGTGTCTGCTGATAAGTTTTTGATATCACTGACGTCTATATTTTCTAATATTTGGTTTGGCGTCAGTACAAACGCTGCGTCGTATGACGTCAATGTCTGTGTGTTTTTATGTCGAACAGTCACTGACTGTTCTGTATATGAGTGGATTTGGTTATATTCGTGAACCGCTTCCTGACTCAGTTTCATCTGTGTTACTGATATCCTGCCGCGTCGTTAACACGGTCACGCAACTCTTTACCAGGTTTGAAATGCGGCACGTATTTCTCATCCAGCTGAACTGATTCACCGCTTTTTGGATTACGTCCGACACGTGGTGGTCGATGATGTAAGGTAAAACTACCAAACCCGCGAATTTCAATTCTATCTCCTTGTGACAAACTATCACTCATCTGTTCTAAGATGAGTTTAACTGCAAGCTCAACGTCACGATAATTCAATAGAGATTGTTTTTCAGATAAAACTTCAATCAAATCTGATTTGGTCATGTCTTTAAAATTCCTGGAATAATGCGCTAAACACCAATATGAAGTATTGGTTTTAATCTTCTGAATCTATTAGAGAAAAACCCCTGAAAAATTCAGGGGTTCATCTTTAATATGAAAAACGATTAGTTGTCTTTCTGATCCATTTGTTCTTTCAGCAAATCACCCAGTGTTGTGTTGCCTGCAGAAACATTACTGTACTCTTTCACAGCTTCAGATTCTTCTTGATCATCTTTCGCTTTGATAGACAGAGTTAAGGTGCGGTCTTTACGTGACATACCAGTAAATTTCGCTTCGACGTCATCACCTACAGCCAGAATTTTGCTTGCGTCTTCAACACGTTCACGAGCGATATCCGCAGCACGAACATAACCTTCAACGCCTTCAGCTAATTCAATAGTTGCACCACGAGCATCAACAGCAGTCACTTTACCGTTAACAATACTTCCACGTGGGTTTTCAGCTAAATAAGCTGAGAACGGATCGTCTTGTAATTGTTTAATACCTAAAGAGATACGCTCACGTTCTGGATCGATTGCTAAAACAACAGCTTCAACATCATCACCTTTCTTGAAGTCACGAATTAATTCTTCGTTGTCTTCTTCCCAAGAGATATCAGACAAGTGAATCAAGCCATCGATACCACCGTCTAAACCGATGAAGATACCGAAATCAGTGATTGACTTGATAGCGCCACTGACTTTGTCACCCTTATTATGAGTCATTGCAAACTCTTCCCAAGGATTAGTCTGGCATTGTTTGATACCCAGTGAAATACGGCGACGTTCTGCATCAATATCCAGAACCATTACTTCAACTTCATCACCTAATTGAACCAGTTTAGATGGGTGAACGTTTTTGTTAGTCCAGTCCATTTCAGACATGTGAACTAAACCTTCAACGCCATCTTCGATTTCAACGAAGCAACCGTAGTCAGCAATGTTAGTGACTTTACCGTGAATACGTGTGCTGTTTGGATAACGGCGAGCGATATCTTTCCAAGGATCATCACCCATTTGTTTCAGACCCAGAGAAACACGTTCACGTTCTTTATCAAATTTCAGTACTTGAACTTCGATTTCGTCACCGATAGCAACAACTTCAGATGGATGTTTAACACGTTTCCATGCCATATCAGTGATATGTAACAGACCATCGATGCCGCCCAGATCAACGAACGCACCGTAGTCAGTCAGGTTCTTAACAATACCTTTAACCACTTTGCCTTCTTCCAGCGTTTCTAGTAACGCTTCGCGTTCTGCACTGTTTTCTTCTTCCATAATCGCACGACGTGAAACAACAATGTTGTTACGTGGACGATCAAGTTTAATCAGTTTGAATTCGAGTTCTTTATTTTCCAGGTGAGTCGTATCACGGATTGGACGAACATCAACCAAAGAACCAGGAAGGAATGCACGGATATTTTCCAGATCGACGGTGAAACCACCTTTGACCTTA
>NZ_DIAC01000135.1:0-259 GCF_002414625.1 Methylophaga sp. UBA5088
GTACAGGGTCAGACTCGATTGGTTTTTGTAATGAACATTCATGTTTAATGCAGGCTTGCTTTAGCTTTTCAAGACAGAAGTGATAATCCTCATCAGCCAGAAAAATAGGCTCTCGATTATTGCCTCGAATAATCACATGTTGAGGATGATCGGGAATAACAAAACCAGGCAAGCGAGCCATTGTTCAATCCTTGAATAATGAGAATAGTTTGAGTCTAAATAACTTTATCCCCTACATCAATCATACCAATCGAGTCTG
>NZ_DIAC01000135.1:397-1624 GCF_002414625.1 Methylophaga sp. UBA5088
TTAGTAACTCTTTGACATCATCTTCAATAAATTGATTAGGTTTCCAGCCTGAAATCAACTTATCTAAATAGAATGTATCTAACGCACCAAGCCCCAACCCAACGGCTGTTCCAATGCCCCCTGTTGCCATTACATCAGCAATAAGTCCTGCGCCTGTAAATATACCCCAACGCGCACTTTTACCAGGCAGTTTATCTACAATCGTCTTTTTGGTAACTTCAGCGTAGTAACTTTTTATTAAATTCTGATCTGGCTCTATTCCTAATATCCATTTTTTGAATTTCTGTGAATTTTTAAGAACCGAGACAAGAGCATCAAGATCAATTTGCTTTTTATTTACTGCTTCCCTTAGTGATTTGGCATCATCAAAAACAAATCCTTGAAAATCCTGGATTTGTTTAGAGCTTTGAATGCTTTTTTCCAAAAGGTAATTAATTTTGTGCGATATGAGATTGGCGCTCAATCCGCTTGTGGCTATTTCGGATAAATTATTAGAAGAGAAAAATAACTCGCTTTCAACATTTAGGGTGTGACTCAATATAAGGGCGGAGTTAATCGTTGAATGAGATGGTGGTGTGTATTTGTGGTATACCTGATTTAATGCTGCATAATTAATATTTGTAGCAACTACTAGGCCGCCTTTTGACTTTTCTGTTTGAAATACGACACCATCTAGATCTATTTTTTCAGGTATTAGAGATTGGATTATGCTCTTAGCAGAGTAATTTATATATTCTTGGTCGATAAAAGACTTTCTTGCTCCTTCCAAGATTATATTTTCATGATTTTTAACTTTTATTAAACCTTGTATTCTTTGTGCCGTTCTTCTTCCTTTGCCAGTTTTACCTATAACATCAATGCATATTTTTCGTAGCTCGTCTTGATAAGTGTGTTGAGGTGATGAAAACTGCCCAATATCATGCTCTTCAGTACCATTTGTTGTTCGTGTTATTACACCTACATTTGTTTCTGTATAAATGATATTAAGTAGATTTTCTTCAATTAGTTCAACTACACGATCAATCCCAAAATATGTAAACAACTGTCGCAAAATACTTTGATTAGCGACTACAGAAGTTTCTCCGTAGAACAACATACACTCTACCAATGCACCAATGTCCAAAGGATTGAATGTATCCGTTGTATTTTGATTAAAAAATGTTATTGACTTAAACATTCAGTGCTTCTGTTTCCTATAGGAACTTAACAGTCTGTTTTATGAGGCCA
>NZ_DIAC01000135.1:1746-3013 GCF_002414625.1 Methylophaga sp. UBA5088
CTTATAATTCCTCGCCAAAAACTCTAACTTGTTGTTTATTAATAAAAGTAATTTCTTATTCACAGAATTATAAGGCCAAATTTTTAAGCTAACGGTGAAAAATAGTGCCTAGCTTTCGGTGTTCTGAGACTCGGATATTCCATGGCAAGCTTTCCCTTTCTATTCTGAATCAAATCCTTGTTGTCATCACAAGACGTTCTTTCACCACATGATTAAAGACGACTATAACTCATTTATTATCAGCGGCATACAAAACCATAAAATAAAAAGGGGTAATCCTATTTTTGAATGCACTCATAAACACTGCTTATGCGTTTGACGTGAAAATCGCTTGCTAACCCAGCTTCTCGAGATACTCTTTTAATATATGAGCATGGCTGTGTTGTTTGTCTTTTGCTGCATAGAGGAGCACAACATTTTTTTGGCTGACTTCAGCTAGGTAGTCTTTGGCGGTTTGTTTATGTTCACTCAGTTCGCTGAGGTATTTTTTACGGAAGCTGTTCCATTTGTCAGGGTCGTGGTCAAACCATTTACGTAGCTCATCACTGGGGCTGAGTTCTTTCCAGTGGGCATCCAGATTGGCGTCTTCTTTTGATACTCCACGTGGCCATAATCGGTCCACCAGTACTCGGTAACCTGTGGGTGCATCACTTTCATAAATACGATGTAGCTTAATGTTCATGTATGCCTCCTGTTATTGCAGTGTGATTAATAAAGCCAACCTGTTCGGAATGACACACCAACAACGATGAACAAGATGGAAAGAAGGGTGACGGGAATGATGTGCCAGGCCATCACTTTGAGTGTGTCTGGAGAGAGATGAGGAATCACGCGAAATCGTGCGTGCACAGCAAAGCTGAGTGTTAAAAGCAGCAGACATAACTTTGCCATGATGGCATGTGATACGGGATTTGTGGGGTTAAACCATTGTGTGATGTCTGGCAGCACATGATAAGCCAGATACAACCCCGTTAAGATTTGAATAATCAGGGCGGGCATGCCTATCTTTTCATACACTGACTCAAAACTAAGCAGCTCTTCAGGCGAACGATGTTTTAATACCTTAGGCAAGATCACCACCGATAAGATGATATGCCCTCCCGTCCATATGGTGGCTGCGAGTATGTGAAGCAGTAATAATGTCCCGTACATAACTATCCTCTAAATGCACCTATAAAATGGCTTTCAACGAGCCAGCCATAGGCATGAATGTGATTTGACCTCAAAAGAGCAAACTGAATATGCCCCAGCTATTGTGGGTTTTCGC
>NZ_DIAC01000135.1:3111-9627 GCF_002414625.1 Methylophaga sp. UBA5088
AGCTATTGTGGGTTTTCGCTACGCTGAAAATAAACAACCAGGTCATCAAGGCCAGCCCCCAAACTATGACATATTGCCGCTGGTTTCGAGTGTTGTAGAGCATGATGTGTGAGAGAAACAAATAAACCATCAGCAGCAGAAACTTCACCGTGAGCCAAGCATCGATAAAAGGAAATTGCTGCACGATATTGGTCAGCATTAACGCAGCGGTGATCAATACTGTATCAACGCCGTAGCGAAGATAACGAACGGACGTTGAAAGCAGATTATCGGCCTGACTCAGGTGAATGAGTCCATGAATGAAGAGCAAGCCACCACTGGCAAAGGCCATCAGCCAGTGTACATGCCGAACCTCATCATAGAACTCAATCACCGTCAGTCACTCCTTAAATCGGATTGGCTTCTAGCCGCGTTGTTGCCCACCTTCATATTTTGGTTTAATCCATAAGCTAAGAATAAACCAGGCTAATAACAAAGCGCCGACAGCAAAGATGGTATCGCCAGGCACACGCATCCAGACCAGTAAATCAACAACCGGTTGCTGCATAAAGTCCGCTGATCGGGCGTACCAATAACCATGATTCAGGCTGGCAAACAATTGCATAACGCCAAGCGGTAACAGCGTGAGTAAAGCCATCAGAGCCAGACCAATATTGAAACACCAGAAGCTGGCTTTAAGAATACCTTCCGGCCAGACTAGATCAGGCTTGATACCGCGTATACAGAACAAGGTCAAACCAATACCCAACATACCGTAAACACCAAACAAGGCGGTATGACCATGCAGAGGCGTCAGGTTAAGACCTTGCATGTAGTACAGCGATAATGGTGGATTAATTAAAAATCCAAATAAACCGGCACCGACCAAATTCCAGAACGCCACGGCCACAAAGAACATAATCGGCCAGCGGTAACGTTTCATCCACTCAGTCGCATGACCCAACGTGTAATTGTGATACGCCTCAAACCCGATGTAGGCCAGTGGCACTACTTCGAGTGCTGAGAAGCTGGCACCCAACGCCAATACCGGTGTAGGTGATCCGACAAAGTAGAGATGATGCAATGTGCCAATTACGCCTCCTGACATGAAAATAATCGTGGCAAACAGCACAGCAACTGTTGCTGTTTTGACCGGGATTAAGCCCAGACGAGTAAATAAGAACGCAATAACTGCTGTGGCAAAGACTTCAAAGAATCCTTCAACCCAGAGGTGAACCAACCACCAGCGCCAGTATTCCACCATGGAAATATGGGTGTGTTCATTCCAGACCAGTGCCGCCCCAAAGAACAAGCCAATGGCAACGGTGGATAAGAACAGTAAACCAATAATGGAACGACTTTCAGAGGGTTGACGTAATGTCGGCCAGAGCGAGCGCCCCACCAAACACAACCAGAGTAATAAACCGATAAACAGGAACCACTGCCAGAACCGGCCAATATCGGCATATTCCCAACCTTGATGACCGAACCAGAAGTTATGCTCCAATCCTAATGTCTGATTCACCGCGAACCATTGCCCAGTAAAGGCACCGACCACAATGACTAGCAAGCAGACCCACAGCAAATTCACACCGAATCGCTGATAAGGCGGTTCATAACCCGATACGGCAGGACCGATATAAAGGCCGGTCGCGAGCCAAGCAAGTGCTATCCACAATACGGCCAGTTGGGTATGCCAGGTGCGAGTTATCGAGTAAGGCAAAATTTCCGATAACTCAAAGCCATACATAACCTGGCCTTCTACCTGATAATGCGCAGTCACCGCACCGAGTAGAATTTGTACCAGGAATAAAGCGAGCAACACCCAGAAATATTTGGCTGTCGCCATCATCGAAGGTGTAGGTCGTAAATCGCGCATGGGATCGGTTGCCGGCAGTTTACTGGTCGCCTCTTCTTTGCCATGAGACACCGCGTAATACCAGCCCATTAAACCAATTCCAGCCAACAGGAATGTCACACTGAATGCAGACCAGAGAAACATACTCGCCGGCGGTTTATTATCAATCAACGGCTCATTAGGCCAGTTATTGGTATAAGTAATGTGACCATCGATGCGATTAGTCATAGTGGCCCATGCCGTCCACCAGAAAAAGGCGGAGAGTACACGACGATTTTCTGGATCGGTGACCGTGTTATTTTTCATGGCGTAAGCTTCACGAAGCTCAGCCGTTGAAGGTTCATCACTAAAGAGACGTTGATAATGTTCAGAGACCTGACTTATCGCTTTGACTCTGTCCAAGCTTAAAGTGATGACGCCAGTGTCGGGATTGTATGTATTTTTTCTGACTAGGGACTTCAGTCTGCCTTGCAAAGCGGCTTGCTGTTCGGCATTGGCAAGCTCAAAACTTTCCACACCATAATCTCGGTTCGCCCAGAGATTGAGTAAGGCCATCAACTCTCGGTGCATCCAGTCGGCACTCCAGTCCGGAGCAACATAACCACCGTGTCCCCAGATTGAGCCAAGTTGCATTCCGCCAAAGGACTGCCAGACTTGTCGTCCTTTTTCAATTTCAGCGCGGCTATAAAGTAGCTGACCATCAGAAGTGAGGACCTTTTCGGGCATAGGTGGCGCTTGCTGGTAAATCTGATTACCACTCCATATCAGCACCCCAAAAGACACAAACAATAAGAAAGCGAGAAATAACCAGAGTTTTTTTACGTTTGTCATCAGTCACTCCTTTGTGAGATGGCGCCTATACCCTGAGCAAGGCTTTATTGAATACCGAGTAAATGACGGAATGACTGAGTTAACAAGTCGACAGCTGCGCGTCAATCAATATATTTCTCTATTGAGAACAACAGTTAACACTTTGTTTCTGTTTAATAAAATGACTTTATAAAAACATAGCATCAGCTATCAAATCCCGCCTTTTTAATAAGGTATTTCATTTACCTATTTAAAGCAAGGAATGGAACTAGTTGAAGTTTAAAGACAGGAAAAAAACGCTCATCTCCTAATTGAAATTAATGAAGGAATAGACGAAATAATGTGCGGTGCGAACGATTTCGCAATAAGTAGATAAAAAAAGCTGTATCAAAATGGTGATACGGCTCGTTTGAATTTCTTGAGATTGAAAACTAAGTGAGCGAGAGCATTAATAATTAAAGATAGGCTGTCACTCAGCCAGCCAAAACAGATAGTGAACTCGTGAGGATAGGATGTCTGAATAACATTGGGTACTCACCACTGTGGTTTCCATCCTTCTATCCACTCGGGCACACGCTCTGCTGGCATCGGTTTCGCAATACCAAACCCTTGAGCTTGCTCACAGCCAAGTTCTAATAGGGCTTTTCCATGTTCGGCAGATTCCACGCCTTCGGCTATGACGCCTCGCTGGAAGGCATTTGCCAGACCGATAACGCCTTTCACAATAGCCAGATCATCTTCGTCAATCAGCATGTCACGCACAAAGCTTTGATCTATTTTGATGATTTCCGCCGGTAAATGCTTGAGGTATGTCAGTGATGAATAGCCTGTCCCAAAATCATCAATTGCGAATTTCACACCTAGCTGGGCACAGGCATTCATTGTATTTGATACATTCTGGATGTCTTCTAAGGCGCTGGTTTCTAAAACTTCCAGTTCAATTTTATGCGGGTCTACCTCAGGATAAGCATTCAGCAGAGAGGCTAATCTATCAGCAAAGTTAGTCTGCCCAATCTGTAGAGCTGAAATATTAATACTGATTATATCTGGCATAGTGGCCTGTGCTGCTTGCCACTGGCTGATTTGTTTCAGGACTGCATGGATAACCCATTCACCCAAATTAACACTGATGGGATTGTTTTCTATGTAGGGCAAAAACGCACCTGGTGTTAACAAGCCTTCCTCAGGTGACTGCCAGCGAAGCAGGGCCTCTAAACCAATCACCGAGCCCGTTCTCATATTGACGATGGGTTGGAAGTGCATGACAAATTCATCGTTTTTCAGTGCTAACTCAATATCCAGCAACTGTTTTCTATGTAAGCGGATGGCATCATCCTGATTCACATCAAATAGGTGATAGCGATTTTTACCCAACTGCTTAGCTGTATACATAGCATGATCAGCATGACGCATGAGAATGTCGGCATCCACACTGTCTTCTGGAAATAACGTCACCCCGATACTGGCAGACACTGAAAAGGTTTTATCATCAATAGAAATAGGCTCAGAGGATGCCGTTAACAGACGCTCAATCACCGATTCACAGTCTTCAAACACATTCAGCTCGGTGAGTACGGCGATAAATTCATCCCCACCAATCCTAGCAAGGGTATCGCCCTCTCGTAACGCCGCTTTCATACGATTAGAAATAGTGACCAGAAGTTTATCGCCGACTTCATGACCATAAGTGTCATTGACCTGCTTGAAGCCATCTAAATCAATAAAGGCCACCGCCAATAATTGTTGATGACGTTGGCAATGTACCATGGATTGCTTGAGACGATCAGCCAGTAAGATACGGTTGGTCAGTGAGGTTAATGGGTCATAACTTGCCAGTCGCTCAAGTGCTATCTGTTGTGCACGAATATGTGTGATGTCTGAAAACAAGGCCACATAGTTAACGGCGTTACCATCTGCATCACGAATTTCACTGATCGTCAGCATTTCTATAAATGGCTGTCCATTTTTGTGTATGTTTGAGACCTCACCAGACCAATAGCCTTCCGTCTTAATTGAATGCCACATCTCTTCATAGAACGTTGGAGAATGTTTACCTGACTGAAGGAGTTTAGGGCTCTTACCAATAACATCTTCTCTGCTGTAGCCCGTGATTCTAGTGAAAGCGTCATTGACTTCGATAATCTTATTATCAGTATCAGTGACTAAAATCCCTTCATAAGCATGGGTAAATACCGTATTGGCCAGCTTGAGTTTTTCATCTGCTTCTTTACGGGTGGTTATGTCAGCGTGTGTACCGACAAGGCGTATAGGTTTCCCATGTTCATCACGAGTAATCACCAGTCCACTATCACGAATCCACTTGTAATGCCCATTTTTACAGCGCATGCGGTGCTCATTGATATAACAATCTGTTTTACCATCAAGGTGACGCTGTAAATCTTCCATCACCAACGCCAGATCATCCGGATGAACACGACTCGACCATTCATCAAGGCTGTTACTGAATTCCCCATCGGCATAGCCAAGCATTGTTTGCAGCTGCTTGGAGTACCACACCTTGCTTGAAGGCACATCCCAGTCCCAAACGCCATCACCAGAAGCATTCAGCGCATAGCGTAAGCGCTCTTCAGCCTCATTCATATTTCTCAACTGACGATAAACTAGCCAGAAAAGAATGAGACCCGTAGCGATAATAAAGAACCAGCCCTTTATAGTTTGTAGCTCAACAAGTGTTTGTTTATCACTGAAAAAATATGAAAGAGCCTGGTCGGAAGTGATTATCCATATGCCACCAATAATCACGTAAATGATGGATATTCTTAATGCTGACATCCACACAGTATTCATAAAAAAAACCACTCGATTCTTACAGGTAGCCGATAGCTTAGCTGGATATATAACGCCATAACAGGACAGATGAATGATTCGGAATAATTGATAACGTTCTTCAAAAAGAACCGCTAAAATTCGCAAGCTTGGCACGCTCTGTTATCATCAAACTCAGCAATGAATCCAATACCATCAATTGATATTGAGCGCTTAAATGACAAACCCAACACTCCAACGCTTCCTGCCTTTTTTCTTCATAGTCAGTCTTATACTACAGGCTTCTTCCGTTATGGCAAACACTGGTACAGGCCTTGAAATAACTAAACCAGATCAGCTTTATGTGGTGTATACCGTGGAGCCGGATAGTGTTGATGAGAGTGAGCTGGAAGCCATCATCGATAGTCAGTTATACGCTGCTAATATTCAGCAAAGCCCACGTGATGATGCTCAGCTATTTTTACGTGTTGAAGTGCATGCGGGTGAATTTCTGCTTTATCTCGATTTCAGCAGAACCATGTCCTATCGCGTTAATGGAAAATGCTATAGCAAAGACGGGTTTGTCTGGGGACGATATGCCAAAGATATCGCCGACATGGATGAATTGTATGAGAGTGTTGAATTCCTCATTAATGAGTTTATTGAGGAATACACAAAAGCCAATAAATTGTGACCTACTCTCATATGAATCCAGACGATATTGGCAAAGCCTACGACACCATTACCCACCTCTGGCAAAGCAAGGACTTTAAAAGAAATAACGGTATCGAAGCGCATAAGCGTGCTATCAGTTTTACTGACCATCGAGGTAATGCACTGGATGTTGGCTGTGGTTGTACCGGACGTTTTATCGACCTCCTTCAAACAGAAGGATTTCACGTTGAAGGTGTCGATATTTCCAGCAAAATGATCGACCTTGCCAGACAGCGTCATCCAGAAGTGACATTTCACCATGAAGATATCTGCAAATGGGAGATTGAGAACTGCTACGACTTCATTACCGCCTGGGATAGCATTTGGCATATTCCACTGGGGCAACAAAAGCCTGTATTAACTAAGCTGGTTAACAGCCTGAACATGGG
>NZ_DIAC01000059.1:0-4470 GCF_002414625.1 Methylophaga sp. UBA5088
TGCATAATGTCATTATGACTTCAGCAAGCACCTCATATTGCACGTGTTCAAATGGCATATCGTCACACCCCTCCAGTTCAATCCCTATTGTAAAGTCATTGCACCTCTCTCTGCCTTGCCAGTGAGAGACTCCCGCATGCCAAGCTCGCGCATGAAAAGGCACAAACTGGACAATATCCCCTGTCCTTCTAATCAGGAGATGGGATGAGACTTTTAAACCTTCTAGCTGCTGAAAATATGGGTGAGCCGAGCAATCAAGCTTGTTAAGAAAAAGATCATCAATAAATGTGTCGCCAAACTCACCAGGCGGCAGGCTGATGTTATGTATGACGATACCTGAAATATCGTTCTTATCCGGTCGCTCGTCATAATTTGGCGATGATGTCATTATTGCGCTATCAAGCAGCCCTGATTCTCTATTTATTTTCACTGATGTCACTCATGGCATGGATACGATAATTGGATTAATCAGGCAACACACGTTACCCTATCCTATTTAGCCTTTACCATATCGATATGACAATAGAAAATCCATTGCCCGCTGCATTTATCGCCTCTCAAGTTAAACTATCTTTACTTGAAGATATCGGACAAGAGGATTTAACGGCAAATCTTATTCCTGCTGACGCAGTCGCTTCTGCGACATTAATCACTCGGGAAGATGCCACACTTTGCGGAATGCAATGGTTCAACAGTGTGTTTGAACAGCTGGATGCGTCAATTTCAGTAAATTGGAAGGCACAGGATGGCGACAGAGTGAAAGCAAACTCAATCTTGTGTGAACTTCATGGACCAGCCAGAAGCCTACTAACTGGTGAACGCACTGCAATGAATTTTCTACAGACTTTATCAGCTACAGCAACGCTATCATCTGTCTATGCAGATGCTGTTTCCGGGTTGCCCGTAAAAATATTGGATACGCGTAAAACCATTCCGGGCTGGCGTGTCGCTCAAAAATATGCCGTCAAATGTGGCGGCTGCTTTAATCATAGAGTGGGCCTCTATGATGGTATTCTCATCAAAGAAAATCATATTATGGCCGCAGGCTCAATAGAGCGTGCCGTTCATCAGGCAAAAGCTTTATCTGCTAATGTACCTATTGAAGTCGAAGTAGAAAGTCTAGCAGAACTAAAGCAAGCGCTAGTGGCTGGCGCAGATATCATCTTATTAGATAACTTCACAATCGATGATTTAAAACAAGCTGTTACACTGAATAAAGGCCAATCAGAACTCGAGGCTTCTGGTGGTATCACATTGGGTAATATCAGAAGCATCGCTGAAACAGGCGTAGATAGGATATCAGTAGGTGCGTTAACTAAAGATATAAAGGCCGTTGATCTTTCTATGCGTTTTTCTTGAATAAAAAAACCGCAGTACCATTAAAGTGAATGGTGACTGCGGTTGAGAGTAAACCTTTATTCTAAGCCGACTTGCCAAAGCTCCAGATTTTGTTCAATAACTTTCCCTGAAGTAGCGTCAATCTCAATTTTCATTTCTTTACCATCACGAGTGGCAATATCGAATTCGTAGGTGGCTTTTCCGTCTTCTTCTATTTCATATTCCACTTCGACGATTTCACCCGGATACATATCTAAAGCAATGTCTCGTGCTTCCGCCTCACTCATTTTAGCGTGGGCTTTAAACTTAGGGTGGTTAGGATGATCAACCTCTTGCTCTACCTCTATCACCTCACCTGTTCTTACTGAGCATTCCACATCCCAGTCAGCACCATCAATGCCACGAATATCAAACTCGTATACATCTCTTTCATTTTCGACTTTTCTTTCCACTTTAATGACATGACCTGGCTTGAGGTCAGTCACGACAGTTAGACACCGTTCAAAGAATTGAGGTGAATCTTCAGCCAGGAGCGCACCAGAAAACAAAGACAAAATGAAGAACCCTAAAAATTTCATTCAATAATCCTAGATAAAAAAAGGGGCTGATTCTCAGCCCCTTTTACGTTACTACTACATGGTTAACTTAAAGCCAATCCATCCAGCTCTTGGAGAACTTGTTCCAACGAAACGTTCGTCACCTTCATAAGCATCCATTCCTGGAGCTTCATCAGGTTCACCATACAAACCAAAGGTGTTGTACTCACTGTCGAACAAGTTATCGACTTTAGCAAAGAACTGTAGATGCTCGTTCACTTTATAACGGCTATGCAGATTCACTATGCGATATCCAGCGATTTTCTTGTCCACGTTCGCTTCATCACCACGATAACGTTGGCTAGAATGATATGATGCAGTTAGACCTGCAGAAAACTGTTGGGTAAAGGCATAGTCAAGCCCTACTTTCAAGTTATGGGCAGGTATACTAGGTAGACGATCACCTTTAGAGACGTTATACAAATCCCCATCTCTCGAGTAGGTGAAGTTATCTTCAAACGTTGCACGAACATAACCATAGTTTGCTGACCAGCTTAACTTCTCGTATTGACCTGCCATACCCAGCTCAAGACCTGCTCGCGCTGTTTTATCAATATTTCTGAAGTTGCCTAAACCTAAACGTCCACTTACATCTTCTGACTGACTTTCATCTTCTGAAAAGAACAACAAGTCGTCTTTCAACTCTGTGTAATAGACGTTGGCATACCAATCAAACAGCTCTTGTTGACCACGCAGGCCTGTTTCGATCGTTCTTGCGACAACATCATCTAACGGAGGATCTGCTAGGAACGCATTAGGATAAGCACATGGTGACTCAGGTTCAGCACAAGTCAATTCGGTAGCTGTAGGCGCACGATTAGACTCGTTATAGCTGACATATGATGTCATGTTATCAGTCAGTTTATAGGTTAATCCCAATGAAGGATTTAAGCGCTTGAATGTATGAGAGTTACCTGATTCATTCAAATCTTGTTCACCACCTTCGCTGTAACCAGAAATATCAACTTCAATCCAGTTATAACGAGCACCTACAGTCATTGCTAAGCGATCTGTAAATGAATGTGTATTGGTGAAAAAGATGCTGTAAGTATCAGTTTTAATCTTACCATCAACTAACGTATCTTCGATCACGTAGCCAGTGCCTGAAGTACCTCGTGTGTTAGTGAACTGTGCAATTTCAGACTGCGAACTGTAATCCACATCAGAGCGATCGTAACCAACGCCCACGATTAACTGATTGTCACGACCAAAAAGATCTTGCAAAAACGTAGACTGGAATGCAAAGCCATAACTGTCTTGCTCTGTCTTACTTGTGTTGTTTAAAGCAACAAAATCACCATCAGCAAAGCCTAATGCAGCAGCACTTACTGGTAATACTTCATCATCACCGTCAAAAACTCCTTCTACACCATCTTCGTCTTCACCTATCTGACCACCAATCACTGAAAACTCAGAACCATCTCCATTAAATGATGTACGGTCACTCTTGCGATAGTATGTGTTTGCAGCAAGCATGGTGTTGTCATTTATCCAGTGGGTACCGTTCAATGTGAACATACGCAGTTTATTTTGCGTATTATCTGGATGTGTGAACACTGCTTCACGGTCAGCATCGACTAATAGTGTTGGTGAAGCACCATTACCATTCAAATCACTATCAACGGCGGTGATACCGAAGTCTAATGTGGAGTCTTCATCTGCATAGCTCAGGTTGGTAAAGAACTGCTCTACACGTGAAGGTGAAAAGTCACGCCAACCATCTTCTTTGGTAATTGAGCCAGTCACAAAGTAAGCAAAATTACCATCACTGCCACCACTTTCAATAGTGCCTGAATCACGGCCAAATGAGCCTGTGTAGGCTTCTAGACTATGTCCAGGATTGGTGAAACCGGTTTTTGTTTTGAGGGATAATGCACCACCCAGCGTATTCAAACCAAACAGTGGGTTCGAACCTGGAATTAAATTAGTGCTCGCAATCGCAGACTGAGGAATTAAGTCAAAATTCACTGCATCACCAAATGGTTCATTTACACGAATACCATCTATGTAGACAGATAAACCTTGTGAGTTACCGACTAATGGTGAAGCCGTAAAACCACGAAACTGTAGATCAGGTTGGAAAGGGTTATTTTGAGCTTGGTTTAAGCTAACACTACCCAGCGTTTTGTTCATGAAATCAGAAATATCTAATGACTGAACACGTTCGATATCTTCTTCAGTCGCTGTCTGAACATTAGCAGCTACTTGATCTTTTGGTAAGCCTACGCCATGTAGAGGGGTTGTCCCTACGACTTCTATGTCGCTTAATTTCACATCATCGTCAGCGGCAAAACTCGCACTGGAAAACAGTGCAGAGGTTAGCATGACGCAAATCAGCTTTCTCTTTTGCGGAAATTGCATTACCTATACTCTCCTGAGTTATTTTTATGGTTGTAAAAACTCAATAACAAGAGCATATATAGTGCCAAGTTTATAAATGTTTTTTTAACAAACACTTACAAATCTTAATAGCAGTGAAATCACCTATAAACGGCTACAATGAACCAACCAGGGTGGCTGATATCAACCAGATTTA
>NZ_DIAC01000059.1:4553-5247 GCF_002414625.1 Methylophaga sp. UBA5088
TCAACCAGATTTAAACCAAGACAATTTGTCGTGCAGTTTCGTTACTTCACCTATGATAAGTAAGGTGGGTGCAATGGGTTTTTCACGTTCAGCAAGCATAGGTAGCTCAGCAATGTTGCTTAACCAGACTTTTTGGTTTTCAGTTGTACCTTGTTGGACCAGTGCTGCAGGCATATCGGCCGGCATGCCATGCTGTTGCAATTGTTGACTCAATTGAGGTAAGCCAGCAAGTCCCATGTAGACCACCACTGTTTGTCTTGGTTTCACTAAGACAGGCCAATTTAAATTTAATTCCCCTTCTTTCAATTGACCAGTCACAAAAATACAACTTTGGGCATAATCGCGATGAGTCAATGGTATACCAGCATAGGATGCGCAGCCTGATGCGGCTGTGATTCCAGGCACCACCTGAAAAGGAATATTATGTTCAGCCAAGGTATCGATTTCTTCTCCACCCCGACCAAATATAAATGGGTCGCCGCCTTTTAAACGTAAAACACGTTTGCCTTGTTGGGCATGTTTAAGTAATAAATTATTGATTTCTTCCTGTCTAACGGCATGCCATGATCGTTGCTTACCGACATAGACGAGTTCAGCCTCCTTACGAACCAAAGCCAAAATTTCTTTACTGACCAAGCGGTCATAAAAAACAATATCGGCCTGTTGCATGAGTCTTAGTGCTTTAAATGTCAGT
>NZ_DIAC01000059.1:5386-6446 GCF_002414625.1 Methylophaga sp. UBA5088
TCAGTAATTCAGGATCGCCAGGACCAGCACCCACCAAGAACACTTCGCCGGTGTCAATCGTTTCCGCCTCATCAGCCAGCTGTTGTTGAAGAACCTGCTCAGCCAGAGCTTCTCGACCCGCTAAAACATGGTCAGCAACAGAACCAGATAAAACGTTATCCCAAAACTGTCTGCGTTGACGAAGTTCTCCAAACTTCTGTTTCACCGCATAACGATATTTTCCCATCAATTCGCCTAGCTTACTGTAGCCTGGTGGAATTAAGGTTTCTAAACGTGCACGCAAATTCCTAGCTAAAACCGGCGATTCACCACCACTGGATACCGCCACAATAATAGGAGAGCGATCTAATACCGAAGCAAAAATAAAGTCGCTGTCATCAGGGTTATCAGTGAGGTTGGTTAAGATATTTTTCTTTTGAGCAACCTCATGTACAGACTGATTAACCTTTTCGTCATCTGTTGCTGCAATTATCAAGCGTTGGTTGCTGATATGAGCTGGAGTGAACAATGATTGAGTCCAACTTACCTCGCCTTGCTGAACAAGCACATTTAATGCATCAGTCAGCTCAGGTGAGACAATAGTTACTTTGGCCTGAGCTTTTAAGAGTAGCTTCGTTTTTCGAGTGGCAACACTGCCTCCGCCCACAACCAGGCAAGTTTGTTGTTTTAAATCTAAAAATATCGGTAAATAATCCATGAATTAATCTTTTAAAGGTAAGGCCAGCCCTTGTAAGACATAACCATTTTCCATATTTTGAACAATAGCCACCAATGACATATCAACTAATTTCCAGTCTTTGTCGATAGGAATCTGTGTTTTTAGCTCAGTTGTACCATCTGTTTTTAACGGGTATGGTCCAAGCCAGGCTCTGACAAGATATTGATGATTAAACGTTGCACCAGCATTGTCGCCACCACGGATCTCACTGAGGACATTATTTTCAGTCAGCGCCAGATACACTTGGCTGTGCTCTCTGTTTTCCTGATCTTGCACTGTCACTGTTGTATCCACTGATAAGGTAGTACCAGCAAGCTGTGCGTGTAATGCGATATCGGCTTC
>NZ_DIAC01000059.1:6576-13053 GCF_002414625.1 Methylophaga sp. UBA5088
GTAATGCGATATCGGCTTCAGGCTCAAAGTCACTCACAAAATCAATGGCTTCAAGGCCATGTGCTCGCCAATCATGTAACACCTCTCCACTGATGAAGAATTCAGGTGTATAGACAGTTTGAAATAGATTTAATCTGGCAAGCTGTTTTTGTCTTTCTGTAAAAATCGGACTAGCAAAACGATCTACCCAGCCTTTTTTTTCATCCAGATAATCGACGTGGAAATTTAATACCACGATATCTTCGTTTGTCACACCTTTATCAGGCAGCTGTTTCACCCATTTTTCCGCAGGTGGACATAAACCGCAGCCTTCAGCTGTGAACAATTCCATCACAACCAGGTGCTTATTGCTTGTTTCAGCTTGCCAGTCTGAGGCAAGCAAAACAGGAGATGTAAATAAGCTAAACAAGGTCAGGAGTCGGCAGGCTTGTTTAAACATAAAGACCTCCATTTTATTTCTGTTGTGACGGGCTAAGTGGCTGGCTAAATCTTTCACTGCCATCTTCAATAATAGCGAGCTCTCTCAACACAGACGTCGCAAAACAACCTGCTGGTAGAAAAAATGATACTTGCAGATGTGTATCAAACCATTGCCAGTTAAAGTCTGAAGGCAGTAGGCGTATAGCTCGACGTTCTTGCTTGAGCCCTTGTCGAGATAATGCCTGAAGCCAATCCTGCCAATCTGCCAAAATAACCGTTTCTAATTGCTGGCAGTCATCCTGACTCAACAGATCGCCTTGCCCGACAAGTGGCCCAGTTGGGTGAATATCAAAATGAGCAAGGCGATCATGCAGTTGCATGTCGTCGTTATCGGATTGAAAACAACTGTGACTGCCATTTAACTGCATCACATCACCTTTTAACCATTGATTCCAGTTACTATTTTTGACACGTTCACTCACTATTAAGTTGAACAACCATGAACGCGCAGCAGAGAGGTATAGACCTTTTTTGGTACGACTTTTAGGTTTTTTTCCTTGCTGGAACCATTGTTCAACAGCCTGTAAATTATTCATCTGGTGACCAAATCGCTGTTCACCAAAGTAATTGGGTACCCCGTCTTTTTGTACCTGACTAAGCGCCGATTCCCAACTTTGTTTATCACCATCAACAACGGTCAAGTTCAGGGTGAACCGATTACCAGATAACACACCACGTTTTAGTTTCTTATTATGGCGTTTGATTTGATTGATGGTTATCAAGTCAGACTCAAAGGCTGACCAATCTGGTTCAGTGACACCTTCAGTATTAACACTAAACCATTGCGTCGTGACAGCGTGTCGGTCTTTTAAACCAGCATAGCCAATCGCCACCTCTTCAACACCAGCAAACTGAGCCAGCTGTTTGGCTAACCAATCAGTATTCGTATCGGTTTTGGTAATTTGTAACATCACATGAGGCCCTTGACCAGCGGGTTCAAAAGGCAATTGCTCTTCGACTCGAAAATCTTCAGGCGTCTGACGAATAAGGCAACGATGGTTTAACGCTGCTGTATTGACTCTGGCTAAGGCGGCAAGATCAAATGATGACAAGGTTAGTCGTCCATCGGCTTAATCAAGGCGACAGCATGAGTGGCTATCCCCTCTTTGCGACCCGCAAAACCTAACTTTTCAGTGGTAGTCGCTTTGATATTAATGGCAGTGATATCGGTTTGCATGTCGGCGGCTAACAATTCGCGCATTTGAGGGATAAAAGGCGCCATTTTGGGTGCTTGTGCAATAATCGTGGCATCAACATTACTCACAGACCATCCCCGTTTTGCAAGATCGTCGATAACACGCCGCAATAAAATACGACTATCAATGCCTTTGAATGCCTCATCATTATCAGGAAAGTGATGGCCGATATCCCATAAACCGGCAGCACCCAATAAAGCATCACAGATAGCATGAATCAATACATCACCATCTGAATGCGCTTCAAGTCCATGCGTGTGTGGAATGGTCATACCGCCAATGATTAATGGGGTGTCCTCAATAAACCGATGAACATCATAGCCATGTCCGATACGCATTAATTTTCTCCTGCCTGCTGGCGTAAATAAAGTGCTGCAAGTGCCAAGTCTTGTGGAAGTGTGATCTTTAGATTATCACTATGCCCTTCCACCATACGTGGCTGATAGCCAGCAAGTTCCATTGCGCTGGCTTCATCAGTAACGGCGAAAGATTGGGCTGATGCTGACTGTAGTGCACGTGAAAGCATTGCTAAACGAAACATCTGTGGCGTCGCAGCACGCCAAAGACCTTGACGGCAAACAGTCTCTTTAATGACGTTATCGGCATCGACTCGTTTGACCGTATCTGACACGGGAATACCTAGAATGCCACCAACCGGATCTTGCGATAAGGTGGCTAGCATACGATCAATATCTTCATGTCGTAGACAAGGTCTGGCCGCATCGTGAACCAATACCCAAGGATCGTCAGCTAGCCGTTGCTGTAAAACCTTTAACGCATTTGTTACCGAATCAGAACGATCTTTACCACCTGTCACTGTCAGCAACTCACAAGGTAAGGTGAGTGATAAATCAGACCACCACGTATCATTTTCAGCTAAAGCAATCACAATGCCATCAATAGCCGGATGTGAAGCCAGACGCTCCAGTGTTAATTGCAATACTGGTTTATTATTAATCTCTAAATACTGCTTAGGAATATCAGCCTGCATACGACTGCCAATACCTGCAGCGGGCACAACAGCCCAAACAGCCTGTTTACTGCTCATCTGGTTTATCAATAATCTGGAAAAAGGTTTCGCCTGGTTTTACCATGCCCAGCTCACTACGAGCTCTTTCTTCGAGGGCATCAAGACCACTTTTTAAGTCTTGTACCTCAGCAGCAAGCACTTGATTTCGCTCTTTTAACTCAGCGTTATCAATGCGTTGCTTTTCTACAGATTGGTGGAGACGTAATAAGGAAGGAAGCCCGTCATGACTTAGCCATAATCGGTATTGAAGCAATACCAATATGATGGCTAACAAAATCATGACGGGTTTAGACATATCACCTAGGCTTGTTGGACGTTAAACGCCTTCATACCTGGGTAGCTGGCAGCATCACCTAATTCAGCTTCGATGCGAATCAATTGATTGTATTTCGCAACGCGGTCAGAGCGTGATAATGAGCCAGTTTTGATTTGGCCAGCATTGGTCGCTACCGCTAAGTCAGCAATTGTCGTATCTTCTGTTTCACCACTACGATGAGAAACAACAGCGGTATAACCGTTGGCTTTCGCTAAGTTAATCGCATCCAATGTTTCAGACAAAGTACCAATTTGATTCACTTTGATAAGAATCGAGTTGGCGACGCCTTTATCGATACCTTCTTGCAGAATTTTCGGGTTAGTGACAAACAGGTCATCACCGACCAACTGTACTTTATCGCCAATTTTATCGGTCAACAATTTCCAGCCTTCCCAGTCATTTTCATCCATACCGTCTTCAATACTGATGATCGGATATTTATTCGACCAGTCTGCCAATAAATCGGCAAATTCTGCTGACGTTAATGAGCGATTTTCAGAAGCCAGCACATACATGCCATCTTTATAAAATTCTGAGCTGGCTGCATCTAAAGCCAACATAATATCTTTACCCGCTTCATAACCGGCGTTTTTAATGGCTTCCAGTATCACTTCAATCGCTGACTCATTAGATGGCAGATCCGGTGCAAAACCACCTTCATCACCGACAGCTGTATTCAAGCCACGGCTGTTCAGCACTTTTTTCAATTCATGGAAGACTTCAGCACCATAACGCACAGCTTCTGTCAGGCTGGATGCGCCGACAGGCATGATCATAAATTCTTGTAAATCGACGCTGTTATCAGCGTGTGAACCACCGTTGATGATGTTCATCATCGGTACTGGCATCACGGCTTTTTCTTCGGTTGACAGGTATTTGTATAAGGTTTTCTTCGCATCGGCGGCAGCAGCGCGGGCAGATGCCATCGAGATAGCTAATAAGGCATTAGCACCTAAACGGCTTTTGTTTTCGGTGCCATCTGTGGCAATCAATTTATTGTCTAAAGCACGTTGGTCGTTAGCGTCCATTCCCAGTACCGCTTCACGTAACTCACCGTTGACGGCTTCAACTGCTTTTAAAACACCTTTACCTAAGTAACGGCCTTTATCGCCGTCACGTAATTCAACGGCTTCACGTTCACCTGTTGAGGCACCAGATGGCACTGCTGCACGTCCAAATGCACCACTTTCCAGAATAACGTCAGCTTCAACCGTCGGATTACCACGTGAATCGATGATTTCTCTTGCTTTTACATCAATGATTTTGCTCAATGCTCTGCTCCCGTAATGTTTTTTTTGATACCGACTTATCGACCAGCTAACAGCTCGTCTTCGATAAAGTCTTGTTGTTTTACTGTTGCATCTATTGCTTGCAGCATTTCTAACAATGCTGTCATTTTATGTAATGGCCAGGAATTAGGTCCATCACTTAAGGCTTTTTCAGGTTCGGGGTGTGTTTCCATAAACACACCGGCAATGCCGGTTGCGACCGCTGCACGTGCCAGTACAGGCACAAATTCACGTTGACCACCAGAGGCACCGCCTTGTCCACCGGGCTGCTGTACGGAGTGTGTTGCGTCATAAACTACAGGACAGTCCATATTTCGCATGGTAGGTAAACCACGCATATCGGAGATCAGGGTGTTGTAACCAAATGAGGTGCCACGTTCACACAACATAATCTGTTGGTTACCGGTTGATTTGGCTTTGTCTGCGACGTGTTGCATATCCCAAGGTGCGAGAAACTGACCTTTTTTGATATTAACTGGCAGCCCCTGACTAGCCACATTGACAATAAAATTCGTTTGGCGACATAAGAACGCTGGTGTCTGCAACACATCTACCACGCTGGCAACTTCGGCTAGTGGCGTATCTTCATGCACATCCGTCAGTACGGGCAAATTAAATTCTTTTTTAACTTTTTCCAGAATCGCTAAACCGGCTTCTAAACCTGGTCCACGATAACTCTTTGTCGAGGTACGATTGGCTTTATCAAAAGAAGACTTGTAGATAAATGGAATACCCAACTTGTCAGTGATTTCTTTCAACTGACCGGCTACATCCATGGTCATTTGCTCACTTTCAATAACGCAGGTACCGGCAATTAAAAATAAAGGCTGTCTACCACCCACTTCGTGACCACATAATTGCATGATATTACCCT
Source organism: Methylophaga sp. UBA5088 (assembly GCF_002414625.1). Lineage (NCBI taxonomy): Bacteria > Pseudomonadati > Pseudomonadota > Gammaproteobacteria > Thiotrichales > Piscirickettsiaceae > Methylophaga > Methylophaga sp. UBA5088. The sequence continues at coordinate 11,762 of NZ_DIAC01000059.1, forward strand.
CTATTCTTTTTGTTAGCTTTGGCAGCACTGATAAATCCTTCAAATAAAGGATGGCCATGACGCGGTGTCGATGTGAATTCTGGATGGAACTGACAAGCTACAAACCATTGATGTTCTGGAATTTCAATCATTTCAGCCAAGGTTTCATCTTTTGACATACCAGAGAACACTAAACCCGCTTGTTCCAGTTTCTCTTTATAGTTGCTATTGAACTCGTAACGGTGACGATGACGTTCAACAATTTCTTGCTCACCATAAATTTTTTGAGCCAGACTGCCAGGTTTCAGTACACATGGATAACCACCAAGGCGCATGGTACCGCCAAGGTCAGAATCATGATCGCGTTGCTCAACGCTGCCGTCTTCTTTTTGCCATTCAGTAATCAGACCAATCACAGGATCAACCGTGTTTAAGTCAAACTCAGTACTGTAAGCTTCGGGCATACCGGCTTTATGACGTGCATACTCAATGACGGCAACCTGCATACCTAAACAAATACCCAGGTATGGAACATTATTTTCGCGGGCAAACTGCGCGGTTTGGATCATGCCTTCAACACCGCGCTCACCGAAGCCGCCCGGTACCAGAATCGCATCCATATCCTTGATGCAATCCGGCCCTTGCTGTTCAACCAGTTCCGAATCGACATAGTGCACATGCACTTTGGTTCTGGTATGGATACCAGCATGAATTAATGATTCAGACAACGATTTATAAGCTTCGGTCAGTTCCATGTACTTACCGACCATAGCAATATTCACTTCGCCTTCCGGTTTAGTCAGGTTGTTATAAACCTGTTGCCATTGGCTTAAATCAGCCGGTTTAGCATCTAAACCTAATTGTTTCACGACAATGTCATCTAAGCCCTGACGATGTAATTCCATCGGAATTTTATAGATGCTGTCCACATCCACACAAGACACCACATTATTCACTGCCACATTGGTGAATAACGCAATTTTCTTACGTTCAGATTCTGGCAGAGGCCGATCCATCCGACATACCAACACATCCGGTTGAATACCTATGGTTCTGAGTTCTTTAACTGAATGTTGTGTGGGTTTGGTTTTGATTTCGCCTGCCGATGCAATATATGGCACCAGAGTTAAATGCAGGAATAATGCACGCTCATGGCCCAATTCGGAGCCCATCTGACGAATGGTTTCAAGGAAAGGTAAGGATTCAATATCCCCGACTGTGCCACCAATCTCTATCAACGCCACATCGGCATCACCAGCACCTTCGAAAATACAGCGCTTGATTTCATCAGTAATGTGCGGAATAACCTGTAC
>NZ_DIAC01000059.1:13210-13529 GCF_002414625.1 Methylophaga sp. UBA5088
ATGTGCGGAATAACCTGTACGGTATTGCCTAAATACTCGCCACGACGTTCTTTACGAATCACGTTCTCATAAATCTGTCCGGTCGTGTAGTTATTGCTGCGGGTCATATCCGCATCAATGAAACGCTCATAGTGACCGAGGTCAAGGTCAGTTTCTGCACCGTCTTCTGTGACAAAAACCTCACCGTGTTGAAGCGGGCTCATCGTACCGGGATCAACGTTGATGTAAGGGTCAAGTTTTACCAACGTGACTTTCAGTCCACGTGCTTCAAGAATAGCAGCCAGTGACGCCGCGGCAATCCCCTTACCCAGGGAAGACA
>NZ_DIAC01000059.1:13672-17235 GCF_002414625.1 Methylophaga sp. UBA5088
AGGGAAGACACAACACCACCAGTGACGAAAATAAATTTAGTCATAATATGGAGAGTTCAATAAAAAACGACGCGGCCAGAATGGCTGCGCTCAAAATAGCGTATAAATTATCAGAATTGCCCTTCCCGCTCAATCTAAATCTGGTTGAAGATCACCAGCCAGATAAGGCAGCCAGCCTTTTTCACCAGTATCAGCCGCATAATGTTCAGCATAACCATATCCCACAACGGCGACTAACTCTGCTCCAACAAAAATCAGCGGAATAGTTGCGCGCTTCCAAGGTGGTACTGACCACTCCTGGAAAAGCTGTTTTAATGATTTGTGTTGCGGATGTCCCCTAAGCCGGATTTTTTCCCCGCCCTGACGATAACGCATCATGAGATCACCATTGAGCACAGATGTTTTCAAACCATCACCGGAAGTCAGCTGCCATTTGAGTGTGCAGTCGTCGGACAACTCAAGTTCTGCAGGGCCAGTGAAATTAATCTCTATTGGAGGGAGTTCTGAATCTGTAGAAGTCTGAACATATAAATCATCTCGATAACGCCTGACTTCAGCATCTGCCCATCTCACCAGCGGGGCTTTATCATCAGCGGCATTGATCACGTCTTCGATAATACGCTGTAAAATCGCTGTAGACGGTAATACATACCCTGCTGTTTCAATCATAAACCGCAACAGGTTTCGTTGCCGCTCCAAGGGTAGTTGTTTCACCGCTGCGATAGATAAATGTCCATCGTGTTTCAACTGACACTGTTCTCGATCCTGTTCCGCCAATTGAGCTAATAGCAGACTAGTCTCTTGGCAATGCTTCGCACTTCGACTAATAGCTTTTTCAATAGTGGGCCAACGCTGTTGCAAAAGCGGCCAAATTTCTTGGCGTAGATAATTGCGATTGATATCGATGTTTTGATTACTGGGATCATCAACCCACTGAAGCTGATGAAGTTCAGCGTAATCAAGAATATCCTGCTTGGGCACATCTAACAGTGGTCGGATAATGCTCATACCATGTGACTGACTTTCAGGCCACATAGCAGAAAGTCCTAATGGCCCTGCACCACGAAATAGCTGCAGTAAAAGCGTTTCAGCCTGATCATGCTGATGTTGGGCAGTGACCAGCACTTCATCTGGCAGTAATTCATCACTCAGAGCCTCATAGCGGGCTTTCCTGGCTGCGGCTTCCAAACCTAATTCATCGATATCCTGAACAGTGACATTAATATGACTAAATTCAATATCAAGTTTGCTGGCAACATCGGCACAATGCTTAGCCCACTGCTCCGCTGTTTTATGTAAACCGTGGTTAATATGTACAGCACGAACTTGAGCAAGCTGTGGGTGTTGTGTGGTTGCTAATAGATGCAATAAGACATGAGAATCGACACCACCACTGTAGGCAAGACAAACAGGTCGTCCTGCCGCCAGTGAAGTAATGTCAGTGATGATTTTTTGGGGATTTAATGACACCCCGTTTTTTATCCCTCAAAAGCGCCGTAATTCAGCAGTTTTTCCTGACGGCGTTTGATTAATTTATCAGCAGGGAGTTTTTCTAACTCTTTCAGTTTATTTTCAATGGCTTGTTTGACGCGTTTTGCCATTTCAGGCACGTTACGATGCGCACCGCCTAAAGGCTCAGCGACAACTTCATCGATCAGTTTCAATTCTTTCAGTCGTGAAGAAGTCACACCTAATGTGGCTGCGGCATCTGAGGCTTTTTCGGCACTCTTCCATAAAATAGATGCACAACCTTCAGGGGAAATCACCGAGTAAATACCGTATTCAAGCATCATCAGATGATCAGCAACACCTACAGCTAATGCGCCACCAGAACCACCTTCACCAATGACTGTACTGATAATGGGCGTTTTTAATTGTGCCATTTCAAACAGATTACGGGCAATCGCTTCACTTTGACCACGTTCTTCAGCACCGATGCCAGGATAAGCGCCAGGCGTGTCAATGAAGGTAATCACAGGCATGCCAAAGCGTTCTGCCATTTTCATCACACGCAATGCTTTACGATAACCTTCTGGTCTTGGCATACCAAAGTTTCTGGCGACTTTTTCTTTGGTGTCACGCCCTTTTTGATGGCCAATCGCCACAACAGGACGACCATTTAAACGACCAATCCCGGCGACCAAAGCCGCATCATCAGCATAGGTGCGATCACCATGCAGTTCTTCGAAGTCTGTCAGAAGTAATTTAATGTAATCAAGGGTGTATGGGCGTTGTGGATGACGCGCCATTTGTGTGATTTGCCAGGGCGTTAATGAGGCGAAAATCGATTTTGTCAGACTTTCACTTTTTTCCTTTAACTTTTGAATCTCTTCAGTGATATTTAAATCACTGTCATTACTCATGTAGCGCAACTCATCAATTTTCGCTTCCAGCTCAGCGATGGGTTGTTCGTAGTCAAGGAAATTTAACTGCATCAGGATTACCTTAGATATTCAAAAATGGGTGAATTATACACATTAAGCCAGTGAGACACTTAGCTGAGAATTAATTCATCTGGTGTGTCTGACCCGGCACTGTCGTCACCAAGACGAATAGCCAGACTCAAATCATTACGCGAATCGGCATTCATTAATGCGTCTTCTTCTGTGATCTTACCACTGCGATACAGACCGAGCAGCGCCTGATCAAATGTAATGGTACCTTTTTCATTACTGTCACGCATGGCATCTTTGATACTGCCAATTTCTCCTTTATTGATCAAATCTGAGATATATGGAGAATTCAGCATGACCTCAACGGCAGGTACACGCCCTGCATCCTTGGTTGGCAATAATCGTTGAGAAATAATGGCTCGCAAATTAAGCGATAAATCCATTAATAGCTGTCGGTGCAAAATTTCAGGGAAAAAGTTAATAATTCTATCGAGTGCCTGATTGGCGTTATTAGCGTGCAATGTCGCCAGACAGAGATGACCCGTTTCAGCATAGTTAATCGCGTGTTTCATTGTTTCCATATCACGGATTTCACCAATAAGAATGACGTCGGGCGCTTCACGCAAGGCATTTTTTAAGGCGTTTTCATAAGATAAAGTATCAATACCCACTTCACGCTGTTGCACGATTGAGCGTTCATGTTTGTGTACAAACTCCAGCGGGTCTTCAATTGTCAGAATATGTGAACTGGAATTACGGTTGCGATGACCTATCATCGATGCCAGCGTGGTTGACTTGCCTGAACCTGTTGCCCCCACCACCAGAATCAGTCCACGTTTTTCCATCACCACATCACCGAGCACATCAGGTAAGCCAATTTGCTCAAAGGTTGGAATGGAGGTTCTGATATAACGAATCACGATAGAACACTCGCCACGCTGACGGAAAATATTGACCCGGAAACGCCCCACGCCTTTCAGAGGAACAGCAAAGTTCATCTCAAGCGTGCTTTCAAATTCCTTTGCCTGCTCATCCGTCATCATCGAATAAGCCATTTCTTTCACATCACCGGGCGCTAATTTCTGGGTGCCAACCGGTCTGATGACGCCCTGAATTTTGATATGGGGTTCAGTACCAGTGCAGAAAAACATATCTGAGGCATCCTTGTCT
>NZ_DIAC01000059.1:17340-20319 GCF_002414625.1 Methylophaga sp. UBA5088
ATCCTTGTCTGCCATCAGTCTGAAATAAGGTGTCATATCCACTTTGCGGGTCCTCTTGCAACAATGCTCAGATAGTGCGTTTATCCTACAACAATGCGAATGTGCATACTATTATGCGTTTCACGCTTTTCGAGTGCTCAATTTGTCATCGTAGCACGGTATCGAACGGTGACGTTTTGACTTTCCGGCAACATAGCTAACTGACTCATCAAAGTATCGCTGGGGATAACCTGCCAGTCATCACCTAACATAATTACCGTGCTTGCTTGTTCGTTCTGATATAACAACTCCAGTGATAAAGCACCACCCTTGAAAGGCGTCAGCGTATTTTTCATTTGTTCTATCCACTGACTGACCTTGTCTTTATTATCAATATTAATCTGGAGAGAATGACCAAACGCTTCGCGCGCTCCAGTGATATCAAACACTTTTTCTGCTGTCGCGGCTAGGCCCCCAGTGAAGTTGTCCTGTCCGATTTTGCCTTGAATCACTACAAGCTTGTCAGGCTGAATAAAGCTCTGATATTGGTCATAAACATCGGCAAACACTCGCACTTCCAGACGACCACTCTGATCATCCAATGTGATAAAAGCCATACGGCCGCCATTTTTTGACTTCATGGTGCGAATCGCCACCACCAAGCCAGCGGTTAACACTGGCTTTTCATTACGCTGATACCCTTTAGATTCAGGCGCATCCAGTTCATTTATGCGTTTGGGGATGAATTCAGCCAATTCTTGTTGATAACGATCAATCGGATGACCACTCAAGTATAAACCCAGGGTGTCTTTTTCAGCCTGTAATAAATGTTCTTCTGCCCACTCCGCGGCCTGTTCCAGAGGTTCATCCTGACCGCTATCAACTTCCGGACTGAGTCCAAACAGATCATTCTGACCACTGTCTTTATTACGCCGGTGTTGATCGGCGATCTGCATCGCTTTTGTCAGGCTGGCCTCAATACTGGCGCGGTGTCCACCGAGAGAGTCCATGGCACCCGCTTTCACAAGCGACTCCATCACCCGACGGTTAATCTTACGCATATCAACCCGGCGACAAAAATCATACAAAGAACTGAAGGTTTCGCCCTGTTCACGCTCAGACACAATACCGGCCAAGGCAGACTCACCCACGCCTTTAATTGCGCCTAAGCCATAACGAATCGTTCTTTCATCTTCCACGGTGAATTTGATTTTGCTGTGATTCACATCAGGTGGTAGCACCTTCAGTTTCATATCACGACACTCATCAATCAAGCCAACGACTTTATCCGTATTATCCATATCCGCAGATAAGACGGCTGCCATAAACGCGGCTGGATAATGGGCTTTTAACCAGGCGGTTTGATAAGCGACTAAGGCATAAGCCGCCGAGTGAGATTTGTTAAAACCATACTCAGCGAATTTTTCCATCAAGTCGAAAATCGGTCCGGCTTCTTTTTCCTCAATGCCCCGTTTAGCTGCCCCTTCGAGGAACAATAAACGTTGTTTGGCCATTTCTTCCGGTTTTTTCTTCCCCATCGCCCGGCGCAACATATCGGCGCCACCCAGGCTATAGTTCGCCAGGATCTGGGCGATTTGCATTACCTGTTCCTGATAGACAATGACTCCATAGGTTGGCTTCAATACAGGCTCAAGATCAGGATGAGGGTAATCAACTTTTGCTCGACCATGTTTACGGTTAACAAAGTCATCTACCATGCCCGATTGCAATGGACCAGGACGGAATAACGCCACCAAGGCCACGATATCCTCAAAATTATCAGGTTGTAAGCGTTTAACCAGCTCTTTCATCCCACGCGATTCAAGCTGGAATACGGCGGTTGTTTCACAACGCTTCAATAAAGCGTAGGTTGGTTTATCGTCCAATGGTAGATTGGCAATATCGATTTTATCGGCGTCTTCTTTCGGTAGCAGCGTGCGGACGTTTTTCATTGCCCAGTCAATCACTGTCAGCGTCTTCAGACCCAGAAAGTCAAACTTCACCAGACCGACACTTTCCACATCATCTTTATCAAACTGAGAGACAAGACCAGCACCATTGTGCTCACTGTAAATTGGCGTGTACTCGGTCAATACTTTTGGCGCGATAACCACACCACCGGCATGTTTACCGACGTTTCTGGTTAAGCCCTCCAGCTGTAAAGCGAGGTCAATCAGGGTTTTGACTTCTTCCTCATTGTCATAACGCTCTTTCAGCAATGGCTCTTGCTCCATCGCTTTGCTGAGTGTCATCTTTAATTCAAACGGGACTAATTTTGCGAGCTGATCAACAAAGCCATAGGGATGACCTAATACACGGCCGACATCACGCAATACCGCTTTGGCTGCCATGGTCCCGAAGGTAATAATCTGTGATACGTGATCCCGACCATAATGTTGTGACACATATTCAATAACCCGGTCACGACCATCCATACAAAAGTCGACGTCAAAGTCGGGCAAAGAAACACGCTCAGGGTTAAGAAAACGTTCAAACAGCAAGTCATATTGCAAGGGATCAAGGTCGGTGATTTTTAAGGCATAAGCCACCAGAGAACCTGCACCCGACCCCCGTCCTGGCCCAACCGGCACATCATTATTCTTCGCCCACTGGATGAAGTCAGCAACGATCAAGAAGTAGCCTGGGAAGCCCATTTGGTTGATAACATCCAGCTCAATCTGCAAACGCTCTTCATAGCGTGCTTTATTCGCTTCTCTGTCGGCTTCGTCGGGGAACAATACTTCTAAGCGTTCAGCAAGGCCTTTGAAAGATTCTTCACTGAAAAACTGCTCAATGGTCATGCCGTCTGGTACTGGGAAGTCAGGCAGATAATGCTCACCCAGTGTCAGTTGCAGATTACACCGTTTGGCAATTTCAACCGTATTTTCTATTGCTTCAGGAATGTCATCAAATAAGGCGGTCATCTCTTCAGCACTTCGAAGATATTGATGCTCCGAGTAATTCCGTGGACGACGTGGGTCATCCAGCTGACGACCTTCA
>NZ_DIAC01000059.1:20472-25498 GCF_002414625.1 Methylophaga sp. UBA5088
GACCTTCATGAATACAGACTTTGGCTTCATGCGCTTCAAATTGATCAGGGGTTAAGAAACGCACATCGTTGGTCGCGACCACCGGTAAGTCTTTTTCTGCTGCTAAAGCTGTAGCTGCCCGGATAAACCGCTCTTCATCTTCTCGTCCGGTACGAATCAACTCCATGTATAAACGGTCAGGAAACAATGTCTGCCAGAAGTTAAGCTGCTGCTCAATTTCATCTTTCTGATGATTGAGTAAGGCTTTACCCAAAATACCTTCACGACCGCCAGATAAACAAATCAGTCCATCAGTTTGGCCTTGCAACCACTCAGCTTCCAGCATCGGTACACCGAGGTGCTGGCCTTCCATATAGGCTTTTGATAACAGGCGTGACAGATTGTGAAACCCATCCAGGTTCATACACAGCAACACAAACCGCGTGCTTTGCTTGGCGTCATTCGGATCACGCAAACGCAGATCGGCACCTAATATCGGTTTCACACCAGCCTGCATCGCCGCATTAAATAATTTCACCGCCGCGAATAAATTATGATGATCGGTGATCGCAATAGCAGGCATGCCTGCATCGGCCACTTGCTTGACCAAGGGTTTGACTCTGACTAAACCATCAACCAGTGAATAATCAGTATGCAAATGAAGATGGACAAACGATTTTGGCATTAATGTATTAAACCTATTTTCTGTGATTAATTTAGCGAGGGAACTCAACAGGGCCTGGAATTCTATCGCCCAGTGTCTGCCCTACAATCGACTCAGCTTCTGCATGGCCTTTGGCAAAGGCTTCTTCCTGACTCATCGCAGGGGAATAAGGTGACGCTTTTGGTACCCCATTCTGACCTCGTTTTATATAAAGCGTTTGGGTTGGAAACGCAAACTCGATTTCCATTTGATGTGCCAATCTCAGAACATCCAGTAAAAAACGATGGCGTTCTCGAAGCTCGGTGTTCCAGTCCGGTGTCGCCCAAAACACATACAAGAGAATATCTAATGAAGCGGCACCATAATCGTTAAAGTAGACTTGGTAGAGGTCTTTACGCATATAGGGATGCAACTGAATAATGCGTCGAATACCCTCACAAAAACCTTCAATTTTTTCTGGTGGCGTATCGTAGGTGACTGCTAATTTTGTCAGCATACGACGATAACGACGCGCGCCCATATTATCAATTTTGGTGGTGGTTAATATGGAATTAGGCATGGTGACTAATGAGTTATAAAAGGTACGGATTCGTGTACTACGAAAACCAACTTCCTCCACCATTCCTTCGATATCACCAATGACAACCCAGTCACCGATATGAAAGGGACGATCCATCAGCACAGTTAAGGAACCAAAGAAATTACCCAATAAATCTTTAGCGGCCAATGCAAATGCTAAACCACCGAGACCGAGACCCGCTAATAAACTAGTGACATCAATATTCAGATTATCGGCGGCAAATACGATTCCCATCACGACCACAAATACTTTCATACTCTTCGTGATCATGGGTACTAATAAGTCATCGTACTTGGTCTGCGTTTTGCTCACGCGAGCCGTCCAATAGGCATTAAAAATATCGACCAGTCTGAACGCACTCCATATGCCCGAGATCGACACTAACAGTTTCACCGCCACCAACAAAATCAACAGTGCCGTATCAGGTAAACCCAGTAAATTCAGACCTGACCACCACATCAGAGCCATGGCCATTAAACCTAGGGGACGTAATACATCGTCATCTAATTCTGTGTATAAGGCATGTTTCTGTTTACGGCGTTTGATATGCAGTTTTAATAAAAATGCCAGAGATTTGTCTGCAATAGATCCGATAACAATAATCAGAAATAAGCCAATCCATTGCCAATATTCTAATAAGAAACCAGTCCTCAGAAATTCCGGTATATCTGATCGTAATCTGACACTGACGGGTAATGACACTTTTGCTGAAGACTTTTCAACCAGCTCTTTGTTGTGACTGAGTTCATTGAAAATATCAGGAATGGCTTCAATAGATTCTGGACTGAATAACCAATCACCTTGCTCATCAAGCTTAAGCACAATATTGCCATTATCTGTTCTTAGATAGGTATATTGCTTGCCTTTCGGATTTTCAGGAATCTCACTGACTTTTGGCGTCTTGGCGATCTGAATAATATTGTATAGCAGGCGTGCCGTTTCGCGACCACGCTCCGTTCGTATAAGCGGACTGACATTGGATAAATCAAAGGTCGAAACAGCGTGTTCGATCGCACTATTATCCCCTTCAGCCACTTTATCCATCGCTTTGATAAAGTGTTTTACCGTGATTCGGGGCTGAGTCAGATTAAGCTTCTCAACCGTGACATCAACAGGTTTTTCCTGGCTCGATGAACTCTGCATGCCGACAATAGCGGCAGGATTAATTCCGCCGCCAGCGTGGACTGACAAGCTCCATATCATCAAAAAGAAAAACAACGACCTCGTTATCATGTGAGATTTAACTCCATCTCAGGATCAGGTGCGTAATCCATCACGGTTTGCACAGCCTGTTTCCATTCGGCACTTTGTTGTAATTCATGACGAGGCGTCGAATGCCGACCATGCAGGCGCATCAAACGTGCGTTTCTCAACGGATCAGTCGCGTCTTTCAGGCCATCAATTACCTGCTCAACACTACCGGGATTATTGCATACCAGCACCATATCACAGCCGGCAGATAACGCTGCTTCGGCTCTTTCCAGAGGGCCTCCCATAATAGCAGCCCCTTCCATGCTCAGGTCATCGCTCAAAATGGCACCCTGAAACTGTAGTTTACCGCGTAGCATGTCCTGCAACCAAAACGGTGAAAAACAGGCCGGTAGTTTGTCATTATTTTCGTAAACAATATGTGCAGGCATAATGCCTGCCAGCTCAGTTTGACATAAACGGGTAAATGGCAACATATCGGCCTGCAGCATATCTTCCAGATGACGGCTATCAACAGGCAAGCCAAGATGTGAGTCGACTTCTACTGCGCCATGACCTGGAAAATGTTTTCCTACCGCCGACATCCAGGCGCGTTTCATACCCTGAATATAAGCACGAGCGATGTCCGTTACCGCTAACGGATCACGATGAAAGGCACGATCGCCAATCACCTGACTAACGCCATAATCTAAGTCCAGTACAGGTGCAAAACTGAAATCAACACCAACCGATCTTAATTCTGCAGCCATTAACCAGCCGGTTTGCTCTGCTCTTTCCAGCGTCAATTTTGGATGCTGATGATATGCCTTACCTATGGCAGCCACAGGTGGTAAACGACTAAAGCCCTTTCTGAAACGCTGGACACGACCGCCTTCGTGGTCGACAGAAATCAGCAGATGCGGTTGTCTCAGCTGATGGATGTCGTCACATAAACGGGTAATTTGCTCGACTGACTCAAAATTACGACTAAATAAAATTACCCCGCCGACCAGGGGATGTTTAAGCATTTCTTTTTCTGTTTCGCTCAGTTCAGTGCCGAGCAAATCGACCATCAAGGGGCCTAATGCCATAGTGATTTAACCTTATTCGTGGATCCAGACTTTAAGACCAGGGTGAACCTGATCAAACAACGTCACTACGTCCTGATTACGCATACGCACACACCCATGAGAGAGTGCCTCCCCCATCGGTAACTCATCAGGACAACCATGGATATAAATATAACGGCGCATTGTATCAACATTTCCCAGTCGGTTTTTACCGACTTCCATGCCGCTGAGCCAAAGAATTCGAGTCAGGATCCAGTCACGATTAGGAAATTGCGCTTTTAAGGCTGCATTGAAAATTTCAGCCGTAGGACGACGCCCGACAAAAACACTATTGATGGGCTGATTATGGCCAATTTTTGCACGGATCAGATGCCAGCCACGCGGTGTACAACCACTGCCATTCTGCTCACCGGGACCATTTAGCGCTGTAGAAACAGGCGCTTCAAACAAGACTTTATCAGCCTGACGCAGCCAGCAATGTTGCTGTGTCAGTGATATATCCAGCCAGGCTTCATTATCTTTAATCACATCCGAGTTCATCATTCTTTGGCAGAGACTGACTGTTCATTATGCGATAACAACTGGGGATCATCTTCTTCCTCTATGGCTTCAACAATCATGGTCAACGGTTCAGTTTCGTAATCACGTTCAATCGTTTCCAATTGTGGCAATGATTTGCTGACTTTCGTTGATAACTGACCAAAGCGATCCACTTTGCCGTATAAGCCCTGCTTCCCTGCCACACCTTTGATGACCTGATTATATTGATTACTAACTGTGCCCAAAGTATTGCCCAATTTTTGTAATCGTTCAGCGACAATCGCCACCTGATTGTAAATATCCCCTGCTTTTTCGCTGATTTCCCGAGCTTCAGCATTACTACGTTCCATCATCCACAAATTAGAGACCGTTCTCAGAATCGGTATTAACGTGGTGTGAGACACCAGTACAATGCTTTTTTTATAGCCATACTCAAACAAATCCTTGTTATTTTTTAATGCCTCAATATACGCAGGCTCAATTGGCATAAACATCAACACAAAGCTGGGACTTCGCATGCCGACCACATTGGTGTAATCCTTTGAAGCCAAATCATCAATATGTTTACGCACCGCTCTGACATGATCCGCCATCGCCAAGCTGTATGATTCTGGTGTGTCTGCTGACACCGCACGGTCATAAGCGTTAAGGGAGACCTTACTATCAATAATGATGTGTTTATTATCTGGCAGTTTAATCAAATAATCCGTTTGTTTCTGTTTGCCTTCAGCATCTTTAAATGCTGTCTGTACTTCAAAATGTGCATCTTCAATTAAGCCACTCATTTCCAGAGTCCGTCTTAGTTGCGCTTCACCCCAGGCACCACGTTGCTGAGAGTCGCCTTTTAAAGCGGAAGTCAGGTTGTGGGCGTCTTCACTCATTTTCAGGCCAATATCCAATACTTTTTTAATCTCAGCATTCAGATTAGTATTGCCCTTGATTGACGCATCATGCACTTCGTTAATCCGTTTCTGGAACCCTTCAATCTGCTCACGAAAAGGTTTC
>NZ_DIAC01000059.1:25576-26741 GCF_002414625.1 Methylophaga sp. UBA5088
GAAAAGGTTTCAAGAGCACATCAATGCTCGACTTACTGGTATCGGTGAATGTTTTGCCTTTTTCTTCAAAAATCTTGTTTGCCAGATTCTCAAACTCTTTAGTCATTGATTGTTTGGTATCTGCCAGCTGCGCCATTTGCTCTTTGAAATGTTCTTCCCTTCTCTCTAAAGTCGTTTTTAACTCGGTATGTTGATTGGATAGTGACTGATAAGCTTGCTGTAAGTCCTGAAACGCCTCTACTTGCTGTTGCAGCTCAGCTTTTTTATCCGTGAATTGCTGTTGTAAAGACAGGTAATTAGCCTGTGCTGTTTCCGATTGTTTTTCAGCCTGATGTAACTGCTGTTTTGTCTGTTCCAATGTTTGATTGAGTTGATGAATCTGTTGTTTCTGTTCATCCAAAGCAGTCGTTAATCGTGACTCAGTAGCCAATGCGGCTTGCAGTTGTTGTTCTTGTCCACTCTGACTCAGCTCTAAGGCGTGTATGTGGTTTTGTAGTTCGGCTGTTTTGCGGCAATGACGTAAAGCAAATACTAAATAAGCCAATGCAGCAGAAACCACAACAACAATTGCCAGTAAACCAATAAGTTGATCAGGCGACAGACTTTCTAACATAGTGATTCCTGCAATATAGAGATGGTGCTATCAGCCTGATACGTGCAGGCTGAACAAGCTCTACAAGATAACAAAGCCAGATAATAATTGCGATATTCGCTAGGGTTTATGTGTCGCTTGATACACGCCCAGCACAGTTAACCATCGGCTTAGTACCAATGGTAAAAAAGCGAGTAACGCTATCGACAAAAAAAGATCATGCTGAGATTGCTTCGGTACCCGCTCTTCCACAATTAGAGGCTGTGATTGCTGTTTGTGGATTTCATCAATGGCTTTAGAAAACTCATCCAGTGAGCCTGCTTCAAAAGCCTGGTAAGGTACGCCCAGTTTTTTAAAGGCTTTGTGTAATTTTCGTTCTGGCATATCAATCCAGAGCAGACTGTCATTATCGCTGGCGTCCAACGTCATGCCTTTCATTGATCGTAGGTAAATCCAATATAAATTCAGACGCATCTTTTTAAAAACATGGTGCAGGTATGCTGTCTGCTCGGCAGAAAAAACTTGGCCACCATCGGAAATGAGTAAAATATTTCGTGATCCACGGTAAGGCTC
>NZ_DIAC01000059.1:26843-28520 GCF_002414625.1 Methylophaga sp. UBA5088
CCACGGTAAGGCTCATCTTTGTACATATTCACAGCCAAACTCAGCGCTTTGAAAATATCCGTTTGAGATAAACCTTTACCGAGTCCACCGGCATTGATCGTCGCCAGAACGGCTTCTTTGTTGTAGGTAAGCTTCAATATTTCAGTTGATTTGGTGCTAAAAAAAACATAACCAAAACGGTCATCTGGACGGCGCCTCACAAACTCAGCAAGATAATCCCTTGAAACTTCGCGTTTGCTTCTACTAATCACAGTGTCCCTTCGAAGAGTATTCCATGGCGGCCTAGCAAATTGGTCATCCATACTGCGGCTACGGTCTAACAGAATGACAAACTCCGCTCCTTGGCGAGTGCGTTCAACCACTTGTTCAGGAATGTAAGGGTTCGCCAGAGCCAGAAGTAGAAAAATAATAGCAACGGATGCTGACAATTTGCTAAGCCATGACAGTATTAAAGACAATGAGTCTCTAGGAATAAACCCTTGCCAAACAACCGTTTTAGTCGTGTTCAGAAACAGCCAGGGTAACAAGGCCAGGGGGAGAAAGTAGAAAAAAACAGGATGAGCCCAATTGAACTCAGTCATAACATCCTGCCAGGCGCAGCCATACAAAAGATCTGAAAATCGTCAGACTAAAATGACAATCCCTGTCAAACATAACTCACTCCATGTATTAGTCGTCTGTTCGTACAAACCACCTATAGGGTAGAAACACCAACAAAATTAAAAACAAGGCTGCACCAGCAAACCAGGCATATAAATCATAATCGATGGTTTGCTCACGGGTGTTAGACTCATCTCGGATAGTATCGACTAGATCCACCGGGTCATTTGGTGATGAGACAAAGGCAAATCCTACCCGATTCGCTAAGGTAGCCAAGTGAGATTTTTTCTGTGAGGACAGGTGTTCACTTCTGGGTTTATTCACATTGACATCCCTATCAGCTCGCATTGAGGCAAACACATCTTCATGCATCACCTCATTGATTCCCCATACGCCTTCAATCACACCTTTGTCATTTGTTTTAGGAATAGGAAGAAGCTCCTCACCACCAATCCCGACTAAGATTCCGTGAATCTCACCTGGCTTACCAGCAAACTTAGGAAATAAGGTGGGATTAATCGGGGGAGATTCATGCCCGTCTGTCAACATCACAATGGTCGGTCTGGGATCAATCTCTTTAGCCTGACGAATAGCGGTATAGACCGCTTTTGAGACTTCACTGGAACGGGCCCAGGCCATATAAGGATTGACCTGCTCAAGCATCTGTATCAAATCATGATAAGACCCACAGACTTCAACTGGGTTCATCAAAATTAAACTTCTGGATTCGCTGAAAATAGCCAATCCCGCATGAGCACCACATGGCATTTCTAATAACGTTCTTCGCGTAAACTCTTTGGCCCACGCTAAGCGACTGACGTTCTCCCCGTCTAGTTCAGCATCTTTCACATTCATGCTGTCGGTGATATCGATGACAAAGATGGCATCCATGATTTTGACATCTCGCTTGACCAGCGGGAACCATAAAGCAGCCACAACAAATATAAACGCCGTCAGCATCACAATGGCTGTTAGCAATATACGTTTTTGGTAACTCACTCTCATGGAAGATCTACCTTGAACGCTTTACTCTCAATTGAACGCTGGCTGCTGATCACATTCTTTTCATAGTTAGGG
>NZ_DIAC01000059.1:28602-32664 GCF_002414625.1 Methylophaga sp. UBA5088
TTTTCATAGTTAGGGTTAACAGCCGGATCTTCAGGTACCGCTCTCAATGCCACTTCCAGGTTATAGCGTGCATCCCAAAGGTTGGGATCTAACGCTAAAGCGCGTCTAAAATCCTGTTTGGCGAACTCGATTAAGGGTAACTGACGGGCATCAGCTTCCGTCATTTCCAGCGCTGCGCGTAAATTAATATTGCCGCGATTGTAAAAAACCAAAGGCATCAATTCACCCGAAGCCTTACCCAAAGCAATAGTGAGCTGATCCAAGGCCAATTCATGCTGTTCCTGCTTCTCAAAATCAGCCGCTTTAGCAAAATGTGCACGAGCATCGTCTGGTACATCATCACTCGCCGAGGGTGAAGTAATGTATTGCTCAACCTGTATTTCTTGCCACAATTGCATGGCTAAATAGATAACCGAAGCGGTGCTGGCCAAAATCAATACAATCAACGAAAAACGTAGTGTTTGTAATTTCTTATTCATGGGCTTTTTTTACTCCCCACCATGTATATAAATGTGAACTTGCCAATAACAACATGGCTAACATCGCCAACCAGAGAAAGACATCTTCTTTAGGTTCGTGTGGCAGTGTTTCTTCCACAATCAGTGTTTGATAATGCTGGCGGTCAATTTCAGATAAGGCATCTGCAAAGCTTTCTAATGAGCCAGCTTCAAATGCACGATAAGGCACACCTATCGATTTAAAGAACGTATGTAATTTCCGTTCAGGAATGTCGACCCACAACAAATTGTCATTGTCGCTGGCTTCGAGTGTCATTTCCTGCCTGGATTTAAGATATATCCAGTAAATCGTGAGATTCATCTCACGATAAGTGCTGGCAATCTCTTCTTTAGCTTCATCTGTTAATAATTGCCCACCATCAGACACCAACAAGACAATCCGGGAACCGCGATAAGGCTGGTCTTCAAACATTTTGGCACTGCTGATTAATGCCTCAGCCATATTGGTGTCTGATAAGCCTTTACCCAGAGCATTAGCATTAATCGTTGCTAAAACAGCTTCTTTGTCATAGGTCAACGGTAAAAGATTGATAGCTTTAGTACTGAAAAAGACGAAGCCAAATCGGTCATCAGGACGATTTTTGACAAACTCCGTTAAATACTCCCGAGCCACATTACGTTTTGAATTATCGCCCCCTACACTGACTGTTGCAGCTTGTGCTTTAACAGCAAAAGGATCATCCATACTTCGGCTGCGATCTAATAACAACACGATCTCCGCACCTTCACCAATTCGCTCTCTTTTCTGCTCAGGTAAACTGGGTGAGGCTAATGCCAGGATAAGGCAAGCTATGACGAGAGAAGCCAAGCTTTTCAGGGTGAGATTAATCACACGTGATAAAGGATCGACGGGAACCAGATTCACCCAGGCGACGGTTTTATCCAGATTGTGGTTAAACCAGGGTAATAATGCCAGCGGCAATAAAAATAAAAGCCAGGCATGATCCCATTCCAAACCGGCTAGCATCATGCCATTTTCTCCTTAGCACGACATTTTTTTGCCAGTTCAAAAGAGGCGGAGAATGGTGCTTGTTCCACTGGCTCACGGCTAAAGAAGTGGCTGGCTGACTGCTGGTAAAAGTGTTCAATCTCGTCGGCCAGCGGTTCCAACCAAGGGCATTTCTGCCACAGTACTGACAGATCATTTTTAACAAGCACACGACCTGCGCTGCGATTAAATGCATGGTGCAATTGACGACTGGCTTCATCGGCATTTTTGCGCCCCAGAAAACGCATTTTATTTAACTCAAATACGGCTGTCGCAAATGGCAAACGATGACGTGGCCGTAAACCAAAGTGCCAAGCCAACCAAATTAAGATAGCGACAAATAAAACAGCTATGGCAATCCACAACTCAGTCAGAAGCTGTTGATGGCTTTGTGGCAGTAACACAGCATCGGCACGTGGCTGATATTGACTACCATCCGCATTCGATAAAAATGAACCCAGCTCCAGTGTAGTCGCAGGCACCGTTAAGAACTCTCCTGCTTCTGTGCGAAGTTCTATTTCTGGTGTTTGCACTTCCCGAGTCTGTGCTGGCACATTAATTATCTGAAACGTTAATGTCATCACGGTCCCTTCTGACTGGCGCTTTAACAACTGCAGCCAGGGACCATAACGTTTTTCGACTTGTGGCAGTGAGTGGGCTTCTAACTGACTGCTATCTACGGGTAAATGGATGGTTGCCTGGATCTGGTCACCGACCAGTAATCCCCAGCTACGATCAAAACGAATAGTGACATCTTCCGCAAAGGCGTTTGCTGTCACCAGCGTAAATAAAAACAGAGCAAATAATCGCATTGTCTGTATTCCTATGAGTTTTTCATGGCGTAAAAATATTCGGTCAACTGTTGTGGCGTCACATCGCCCTCAACATAGAGTGGTCTTATGCGATAACGCATAAAACACGCTGAGAGTTGAGAAAAATGGTCGTCCATTTGTTGTTGCCAACGCTTTTTAATACTTGGCCGCATCCAGACGCTGTGCCGCTGACCTGTCTCAGCATCACGTGTTTCTGCCCATCCCGCATGCGAAGGAAAGTGATCGACATCGTCATGCCGCCATACAATCGGGATGACCGTATATTGCGACAATTTGCGTAAACTTTGCTCCAACAAGCTCAGATCAAAACAAAAATCGGAAGCCAAAAAGACCATGGCACGTTTACTGTTAATCAGATCGGTGGCATGTGTTAAGCCTGCCGCCCCAGGTGCTTTTGGTTTAGCCGCATCCATCAGACGCTCAGCAGCAAATGCCGGCATGCTACGTTGCGTGGTGGGCATAATCGTCATGTCTTGGCGCCATTCACTATCAAACGCCGTCATAGCAAACTTATCGCCAATACCAATTGCACTGTGTGCGATCATATGAGCCAGTTTTGCCAATCGTTGATGATTCACACTGGAAACCGTCATGGATTGACTGATATCAGACATTAACCACAACGTGATGGATGAACGTTGTTGATAACGTTTTACCAACCAGCGTTGTTGGCCTTGCTGAGTCACATCAGCGGCTTGATGACGCAAACTGGCACGTATATCCAGACGACGAGGGTCCGGATAATCAAACAAATCCGCAAATCCCGCAAACCGATCGCCACTGCCTAACGCTGTACCGCTATGCGCGCCAGGCACATGACTAAACACCTTATCGGGAAAACGATAAACAAACTCCTGCTGAGGCAGGTTTCTGATAGCCATACAGATTAAGGTGTCGCGATATGATCGCGAAGAGCTCGAACAAATTGCGGCATAATTTGTTCGCGTCGACCTTCATACACTGGAGAAAGGAAGACACGGTGTGTCATGGAAGGTAACAACACGGTATGAATATCATCTGGTAGTACATGATCACGACCATCCAACCAGGCTGCCACTTTTGCGGCTCTTACCATGGCTGACATACCACGAACACTGGCACCGGCCACCACCAGGTCTTCCACATAGATATCAGGCATTTCAATACCTAATTCATGCGGCGTCCAGCTGGCATCCCATAAACGAACCACGTAATTTTCAATTTCAGGTGATACAAAAATACTACGTTGAATATCATGATCCAGAGCATTTAATTGTTGATAGTCCAGTAAAGGTTCACCAATCGTGTTCAGCAGCTGATCCACATCATGAAACGCAGGATCGAAAATAAGTTGACGACGAATCGCGTCATCAGTCGGGCGGCTGATATTTATCTCAAATAAGAAACGGTCACGAGCGGCAGCACTGAGTTCAAATGTTTCTTCTTTTTCTACCGCATTGCGGTCGGCAAACACGACCATATGAGGGAAACGATATTCTTTACCAAATGCTTCAACACTGCGCTCAGCCATGGCACGAAGTAATAATGACTGCACCTGAGGTCTGGCACGGTTAATTTCGTTAAAGAAGAAAACGGCTGTTTCTGCACCGTGATTAATCAATGGGCCAGGATCAATGACCGGTTTACCTTCTGCATTTACCCAAGCACTATAGAGCAGGTCATTCGGCATTAAGTCGACGCTACCCTCAATACGCCCAAAAGCACCACCCAGCGCTTTTGAAAA
>NZ_DIAC01000059.1:32798-35430 GCF_002414625.1 Methylophaga sp. UBA5088
CACCACCTTCCAGCAGCACATGCCCCCGTGCGTGTAAGGCAATCAAAATCAATCTAACTGCTTCTTTTTGACCAACGACAACTTGATTGACGACATTTTCTAACGCCAGCGCTTGTTCTCTCGCTGTCTGTAAAAGCTGAGATTCAGCCATTTTCTCTCCCCTTATTGGTTTTTTTATTTCATCACTCTAGCCAGTCCATTGACATAAAATCATATGTATCAACAAATAATCTTATGACGCTATCATTTCAGACCGCTTTATGAGTTTGCAATCCACACTGACCTACCGGATGAATAGTGCTCAGTTGATGAATCATATTAGAACTTTATCCTAATCTGCGTTCAGCCGAAATATGCCCAGTGTCATCGGGCAAATTTCCCGACACAATAAACAGCGCTTTGCAGATGTCTGGATTACTCCTAGACTAGCTTCATGTTTGTATCAGTGAAAAACGGATGAATCTACAACTCCAACTCTTCGTGCGAATTTTGATTATTGCGGTGATCTGCATCGTCGGCAGTGCATGGTATGTGTTGTATCAAACCAATCAACAAGCACTCAATGAAGCAGAGGCGACGGCGAGCAGGATTGAGCATCAAATCCGACAACAATTGCTACAAATGTTCCAACGTTATGACTTTACACAATCTTTTCCGGATATTGGGCTATGGAACAAAATTGATAGTGTTCCCGGTTCATGCACGCAATTTTTATCCCGCACACAAAGTCGGCAACGCAGTTTATGTAACGCCACTCAGGCATCAAATAAGGATTACCCGATTTGGTTCGGACATTTTTATACACAATTTTTTAACCCAGGCGTGGAAGTAAAACGGTCAGTCAATTTCAATGCAATAAAGTACGGGACGATACTGGTGACATTGAATGTCGATATTGAAACAGCACGCGCCTGGCATAACTTACAAGCTGCTCTTGGCGTACTTGTAGTCACCATCATGGCTCTATGTTGCCTGGTTTTTATCACCATTAATCGCATGCTAAAACCCGCGAAAGATATTGTCGCTGGCCTCGAAAAAATGCGAGCCGGAGACTTAGCAATACGTCTACCGGACTTTGACATCGCTGAATGGAAACGTACCAGTCATGCCATCAATGCCTTAGTCAGTACCCAACAAAATATCATGGCGGAAAACAAACAACTCTCGATCAAGATTATGAATACCCAGGAAGAAGAGCATCGCTACATTTCCAGAGAGTTACATGATGAGTTTGGTCAATGCCTGGCCGGTATCAATGCCGTCACCACATCGGCATCACAGTCGGCTAAAAATACTTGTCCGGAAATAGTGGAGGAGCTAAATTCCATTCGTCACATTACCGGGCATATGATGAGTGCGCTTCGCGATCTGTTGACGCGATTACGCCCCGCAGAGCTAGATGAACTCGGACTGGAAACTAGCTTGAAACAGTTGATAAAAAGCTGGAATCAACGCAGCTCAGGCAAAACGCATTACAGCTTATCTCTTGTCGGTAATATGGATGAACTCGCCGAGACCTTGGCGGTACATACCTACCGAATAGTGCAGGAATGTCTGACAAATATCGCGAAACATGCCAGTGCAGAGCACGCTGAGGTCAATATCAATATTCAGGAAGAGAACGCCCTATCACTCATCATAAAAGATGATGGTGTGGCTGATTTGAGTGCTTTTTCTAGCAGTAATGGCTTGGGACTACTCGGCATTCATGAACGGGTTGCAGCACTGGGTGGTGATCTCAGTCTGGACACACAAATTAATGGCGGACTGGTGGTAACCATCATTCTGCCGATGACTCAAAAAGCGGAAGCCTGACGATGAATAACTCTATACGAATCATGTTAGTGGATGACCATGCGATTGTCAGGGAAGGTTACCGGGCTTTATTGCAAAAACAAGTGAACTTTGAAGTTATTGCCGAAGCCTGTGATGGTGCAGAGGCATACACTCTCTATAAATCACATAAGCCAGATGTGGTGGTGATGGATATATCCCTTCCGGGCCAAAGTGGTCTAAAAGCCATTGAACGTATTCGCCAATTTGATAATCAGGCGAAAGTGCTTGTGTTTAGTATGCATCAAAATCCGAGTTTTGCGATTCAAGCCACACGAGCGGGAGCACTTGGCTACATTACTAAAAGCAGTGATCCTGAAGTACTGATTAGAGCGATCGCCCAGATAAGTGAGAACAAACATACCTTAAGCGCTGATATTGCACAGGCGCTGGCGATGGAGAAACTGGGCCAAGAACAGTCTGCCATTGATGAGTTGACGGTTAGAGAGTTTGAGATTTTACGCCTGTTGTTAGAAGCCAAATCGAGTCAAGACATTGCCGAACTGTTGAATATCAGTCCCAAAACCGTGGCTAATTCCCATTACATTATCAAAAAGAAACTCGGCGTGAATAGCGATATTGAGTTAACTCGATTGGCCATTAAAATGAACCTCGTCAACCTCTTGGATTTGGTTGACGAGGCCAAGTAATCAAGAACGACGTTTAGCGTTTCCGCACTAGCGTGTGTATTGATAAATAAAGGGCTCACTGCCATCAATGTAATACAGGCATTGAAAACTATCTTCTTTGATATTGATCATGTCGCAGACAAGTGTTTCTTTCTGACCATCCTGTTGCC
>NZ_DIAC01000059.1:35570-49114 GCF_002414625.1 Methylophaga sp. UBA5088
GTGTCTCTTTCTGACCATCCTGTTGCCACTCATCCTGACATGAATCACGATATTTTGGTGCTGACGTATCAGTTAGCGTTAAGGTTCTGCCCTTCCGCTGCCATTGATACTGGGTTTGATATAGATCACAACTCGCCTTCTGGCTGGTTTCTTTATAGCTACCTGTGCCATCTTCATTCCACTGTTCAGCACCATCCTCTACCCACTGACACATCTCATCTAGATAAGCCGTATGCCACTGGCCGGTAATATCAAAATTGTCGTTTGTTGCTTCGGGTTTATTCAGCGTAATTAAACTATCAATGCCTACGCCCTTGTCATTCACCATACTTCGATAACTCAATTGCATTTCCATTCGACGCAGTGTGTCTAATGCAGAATACACCTCCATACAGCTTTCCATATTTGTGCCGGGTATCGCACTAAAATCCGTATTTTCCATGAGGTCCACCAGCTTTATATAGTTGATGCTAGAGCTGAAACCTAAAGCGTTTGGCGTTAATTCTTCTGATTCAATAGCGCTTATGGCTTGTTGGCTTTTTTCTCCGCTATAGACAACGACATGCGATCCTTTGATGGCTGCAAAAGTTGGGATATCGATAGGTAAAGGGAGATTCAGCGGCACCTCGGTACCATCCGCCGGAATACGGATATTCGCTAGTTCTGGCACAAGCTGAAGCAGAGACAAAATGCCAGTTGGATTGCTTGTTTCCAAACTTAGTAAAAAGTCGATAGACAACGGCTTGGCTGCATCTGTATCAATATGCAAATCAAACAATGAAAGTCCTAAGCCTTTTATACCTTGAGCCATTCCAGTAACTGCGCCCAGTACCATCGGGCTCATTTGTTTTGATTTGACTTGCGCTTGTTGTAAATCTGGACAACTAAACTCGGCATTGGCAAATTCAGTCCATAATTTTGTCACGCCCGGCGTCAGTTGATCCATATCCAGCGCTACTGCCATGCTTGAAATTTTATCTTCTGCATCCACAACATGATCAGGGATGTGTCCTTGCATGCTTTGCAGAACATTAAGCACTAATGGATGACGTACTTCTAATAACGCACTGACTCTAGCCATGAGCTGATTGTCTTTGACTTCGATATCGTTATATCCCATCAACAGACGAGGTACCTGACTAATCAATTTTAAAGTATCTGCCTGACAGATTTGCATATCGGGATCATTCATCATTTTTTGAGCCAGAGGCGTATCTGAAAAATAGCGTTTGAAATCGTTTGATGCTCTGGAATTATCAGCGACGAAAAGCCCATTCATTAATTTTTCAATATCCAGCATGAAAACTAAATCATTGGTGTATTGCTGTTGCTCACGAATATTGGCTAGATTTTCCTCGAAAGACTCTGGAACAGGTGTTTGTGCAAGACGCTCAGCAGTATCTGTTTCTGTATCTTTATCTGTAATCAGGGTTAAGACAGCAGAAGATTCTGTTGTCGCCAAAACCAATTGCAGATTTTTTTTGTCTACCACCCAACTCAATACAGATTGTTTACCCAGCGTTTTTTCCTGGAAACTAATCCCAGCTTCTTCTGACAGGTTTTTAAACAATGTGACTAACTTTGGCTGATCGACGATGGGCACATTTATGACTGGCACTAGCCCATGTAAATAGGTTGCATAATCGCCTTCAGAAGCCAGACCAAAATAATCGACAAACGCTTGGTAGCTACCATCCGTTTTTTGGCTGTAGTCTGAGAATAAAGCGGTTAAAAATCTTGCGGCGGGTGTATTAGACACTGACAGTTCAGATTGAATGTCGTCCAATAAACGAGTTTCTGTGGGGGAAAAACCAAAAACAGGGGAATCGGCTAAAAAAACAGCGAGGGATTTATCAAGCGTTCCCCCCATGTAAAATGCCGTATCAGCAGGTACATACTGCAAAAGCGCTGATGTTTTTGTCTCCTCTTGTTTGTATTGCCATATGAGGAGCCCAGCAATAACGATAAGGACTAGTACTAAAACTGCTTTTTTCATCACACTTCCCTGTTCGGTTCAAATCAAGCTCCACATGGTGCTATAAAAAAATGACAAATAAAAATCGTTTTTGCAAAAACGTTAAGTACTTTGCAAAAAAAGACCTACTGACTTTCATCAGTAGGTCTTCATTCAGTTAATAATAAATGTGTGAGGGGTTAAGCCGCTTCACTTTTACCATCAAAATCATTACGAATCAGGTAATCAAAGGCTCCCAGTGCTGCACGAGCGCCATCTCCCATTGCCATAATAATTTGTTTATATGGGATAGTAGTGACATCACCTGCGGCAAATACACCCGGCAAAGATGTTTGGCCATGATTATCGATTTCTATCTCACCAAATTTACTCAGTTCGATAGTGCCTTTTAACCAATCGGTGTTTGGCAACAGACCAATCTGAACAAACACAGCATTCAATTCAACCGTGTGCTGTTGTTCAGTGGCTCTGTCCATGTAAATCAGCCCATTGACTTTGCCATCATCTCCTGTGATTTCAGTTGTTTGGGCACCAGTGATGACCTTAACATTATCCAAAGAGAACAGTTTTTTCTGTAACACCGCATCGGCACGTAACTCACCGTTAAATTCAATCAATGTCACATGACCGACAATACCCGCCAAATCAATCGCGGCTTCAACACCCGAGTTACCGCCACCAATGACCGCAACAGGTTTACCTTTAAATAAGGGCCCATCACAGTGAGGGCAATAAGCGACGCCATGACCACGGTATTCTTTTTCACCTGGCACACCCAGCTCACGCCAGCGAGCACCAGTAGCAAGGATCACCGTTTTACTTGAAAGCGTTGCACCACTCTCCAGTTCAACATCGATCATCTTGCCATTCTTTTTCAGACTGCTTGCACGTTGAAGATTCATCACGTCTACCTCATATTGTTTGACGTGTTCTTCTAATGCAGCAACCAATTTTGGTCCTTCTGTTTCTTTGACAGAAATAAAGTTTTCAATCGCCATGGTATCCATGACCTGACCACCAAAGCGTTCAGCCACAATACCTGTACGAATACCTTTACGTGAGGCATAGATAGAGGCAGAAGCACCCGCTGGACCACCACCAATAATCAACACATCAAAATCTTCTTTTGCGCTGATTTTTTCAGCTTCACGCTTCACTGCACCTGTATCCAGTTTGGCGATGATTTCAGGCAGGCTCATACGGCCTGAGCCAAAATTCTCACCATTCAGGTAGACCGTTGGCACCGCCATAATTTTTCGCTGGTCCACCTCTTCCTGATATAACGCACCATCAATCATGGTATGCGAAATATTCGGATTATGAACGGCCATTACGTTTAATGCCTGAACGACTTCTGGGCAGTTTTGGCATGAAAGTGAAATATACGTTTCAAAGTGGTATTCCCCTTCCAGCCCTTTAATCTGGTCGATCACTTCCTGATCGAGTTTGGTTGGATGCCCACCGACATGTAGCAGAGCCAACACCAGCGATGTAAATTCGTGCCCCATCGGAATACCGGCAAAACGAATTTTTTCTTGTCCATCGGGCTGTTTGATATGAAATGACGGCTTACGAGAATCGCTGTCAGCATCATCAGCAAAAGTGATGTCACCTGACATATCAGCGATTTCTTGCAACAAATCGCGCATTTCAGTCGCTTTAGCACTGTCATCTAGAGCCGCAATCAATTCAATTGGGCGTTTGATGTTTTGCAGATAACCTTTCAGTTGTCCGGCGATATTTGCATCCAACATAATAATTTACCTTAATCAAAAATAATTTTAGTGACACTGCCCGGGCATTTGCCCGGACAGGTCGATATAGCCTGATTAGATTTTGCCAACCAAGTCTAATGATGGAGACAGAGTCTCTTCACCTGGCTGCCAAGAAGCAGGGCAGACTTCACCATCATGTGTTGCAACATATTGTGCTGCTTGCACACGGCGAACTAAGTCTTTAGCGTTACGACCAATACCCAGATCGTTAATTTCAGCAGCTTTAATCACACCTTCTGGGTTAACGATAAATGTACCGCGAAGTGCCAGACCTTCTTCTTCAATCATCACTTCAAAGTTGCGGCTGATAACACCAGTTGGATCACCAATCATTGGAAACTTAATTTTTTGGATGGTTTCTGATGCATCGTGCCATGCTTTGTGAGTGAAGTGTGTATCAGTTGATACTGAGTAAACTTCAACACCCATTTCTTGCAGTTGAGCATAGTGGTCTGCAACATCACCTAGTTCTGTTGGACAAACGAAAGTGAAGTCAGCTGGGTAAAAAACGAAAACAGACCATTTGCCTTTCAGATCATCGCTTGAAACTTCGATGAATTCGCCATTGTGATAAGCATTCGCCTTAAACGGTTTGATTTCTGTATTAATCAGTGTAGACATTATTTGCTCCTTAAATTTTGCATTAGTGTCGTAAGTGACAGTTCGCATTGTAGTCGAGGCACATAAATAGGTACAACGACTTAATTCTATTAGTATGATTGATAAAAACGATTAAACAATCGGAAAAATAAAAAAAGCCCTTGAAGTCAAACTCCAAGGGCTTTTTTATTATTATTTATCAATCTTAACGATTGCAAATATACATGGTTACTTCGAAGCCGAAACGCATATCTGAGTATTCTGGTTTAGTCCACATAATCAATTCCTCTTAATTTAAGACGTTGTTTCTAGGGAAAACAACGTAGGTATAGACTATCTAAACTGACAAAATGTCACATCAGGGTCTTGCTTGATTCATCTCAGGATTATTCTTATTAAAATAAACGGGATTATTCAGCGATACATGAAACTAGCGCTCAGTAGAATTCAACGCGTTTAATATATGAAAAATCGCATCGCACAACAATTGAAGGTCAGCAGTATCAATAATGTAAGGTGGCATGATATAAATCATGGTTCTGAACGGTCTGATCCACACACCCTGTTCGACAATAAAGCCTGGTAACCAGTCCATCGCATCATCAAGTGGTTTCTTTAGCTCAACGACACCAATGGCCCCTTTTACCCTGACATCCTTAACTAATTCATGATCACGATATTTAGTCAGCTCGGTATTCAAACTATTTTCAATGGTGGATACCTGCGTTTGCCAGTCACTCTCCAGTAACAAATCAATACTGGCAGCTGCCACGCGACAAGCCAGTGGATTCGCCATAAAAGTGGGACCATGCATCAATACACCCGAACCATCTGCAGCAATACCGTCAGCCACCTGCTGATTACACATCACCGCTGCCAGCGTCATATACCCACCGGTAAGGGCTTTACCCATGCAAATAATATCTGGCACGATGCCAGCCTGCTCGTAAGCAAACAGTGAACCGGTTCGCCCAAAACCAGTGGCAATTTCATCAAAAATCAATAGGATATGATATTCGTCACATAAGGCGCGTATTTGACGAAGGTACTCAGCGCAATAGATGCGCATACCGCCGGCCCCTTGAACCAAAGGCTCGACGATGACAGCAGCTAATTCGTGGTGATGTTTTTCCACCAAATGTTTGAAATCTTCGATGTAGCTATCCTGCCAATCAGCATCATCTCGACACTCAGGTGCAGCAGCAAATAAATGTGTCGGCAGCACTTTTTCAAACATTTTATGCATGCCATTAACAGGATCACAGACTGACATCGCACCAAACGTATCGCCGTGATAACCATTTCTGAATGTGAGCAAGCGATGTTTTTCAGGTTTATTCTGAGCAAACCAGTATTGAATAGCCATCTTAATAGCCACTTCAACAGAGACTGAACCTGAATCGGCTAAAAATACATACTGCAAACTGTCATCGGTTATCTCTACCAGCTTTCTGGCAAGATTGACTGCTGGTTCATGCGTTAAACCGCCAAACATGACATGCGACATCGTATCAATCTGCTGATGTGCAGCCTCATTAAGCTTTGGGTGATTATAACCATGAATAGCTGACCACCAAGATGACATACCATCAACCACTTCACGACCATCAGCCAGAGTTAATCTAACGCCTTTTGCTGATGTCACCTCATGTAATAACGGTGGGTTTGACACGCTGGTATAAGGGTGCCAGATGTGGGCGGCATCAAATTCAAGATTACTTAGTTTTGTCATGTCTGTTTTACATAGTCTTAGAGCTGGCTCACCGTTTTTAATTCAGAGAGCTAAAAACAAGAATGCCCGCATTGAGCGGGCACTTTTGAGAAATAGTGTTTCGTTTATTTAGTAACACTGAAG
The DNA here is from genome assembly GCF_002414625.1 of Methylophaga sp. UBA5088. Lineage (NCBI taxonomy): Bacteria > Pseudomonadati > Pseudomonadota > Gammaproteobacteria > Thiotrichales > Piscirickettsiaceae > Methylophaga > Methylophaga sp. UBA5088. The sequence continues at coordinate 41,776 of NZ_DIAC01000059.1, forward strand.
CTCTCACCACAGCCACATTCAGAAACCACATTAGGATTTCGGAATTTAAAACTCTGATTCAAGCCTTCGCGAACAAAGTCGAGTTCCATACCATCGAGGATTGGCATAGCGTCTTCGTTAATAACCACTTTGACATCACCATGCTCAACCACCACATCGTCAGCGGCCACTTCGTCTGCATAGTCAAGCGCATAGCTATAACCTGAACAACCACTTTTGACGACGCCAATTCTTAAGCCGACACCCGATGCACGTTTTGTCATCATATCTCTGACACGATTAATGGCAGATTCAGTCAATGTAATCATATTTTCACCTGTAACATTCAGTGATTAAGACCATAAATAATTGAGAACGTTTGATTCTGATTGAAGAATATCAAAGGCTTCTTAATTAGATTCACTCATTTAGATCTGTAAAAGTGATAAGTCGAAAGTTTGGGGCAAAGAGCAAACTAGAGCATATCAAATGCGATAACTTTTTCGCCGTTTCTACTCTTTTCAAAGTTAGACACGACTTGTGCCAGAGTGATGCCATCAAGATATACACGAATCTGATCACTTAAGCTTTGCCAAAGCTCATGGCTTAAACACTGCTCATGACCGTGACAATTTTGTCGACCTTCGCATTGTGTGCTATCGACCTTCTCATCAACTGCCGATATGACATCTAACACCGTTATGGTATCTGCTGCACGACTTAAACGATATCCGCCCCCCGGACCACGAGAGCTGCTCACAAGACCTTGCTTTCTCAACCTTGCGAATAACTGCTCCAGATAAGAGAGAGAAATACCTTGTCTTTCTGAAATATCTGCCAGAGTTATTGCGCCTACGCCATAGTTCAGACTGAGGTCAAGCATGGCGGTCACAGCATAGCGACCTTTAGTGGTTAAACGCATTCTTACAAATCCAGAATAAACTTAATCGTCTAAAGTTTACATGCCTGACTATTTTAGTCAACTTTTATTCTCTTCGTTGTCCTTGTAGATATCACACCCTTCTAAATCCGGCATTTCAACGTCAGGTAATTCACCACCCAGACGATGGATTTTTTTGCACATCACATCAACGCGCTTATCCATAGCGTGAACATGCTGAATCAGTCCATGAATGGCCGAAGCCACCGGGTCCATGGTTTTACTTGAGGTACCATAGGCATCAAAACCAACCGACTGAGCTAGTTTCTGACGTTGTTTTTCATCTTCACTCAAGTTGGTTTTCACTACCCTGCCCGGCACGCCCACAACGGTATCACCTGAGGCAACATCTTTAACAACTACGGCATTGGAACCAATACGGGCACCATCATGAAGCGTAATGGGACCAAGTACTTTTGCACCGGCACCAACAACAATATTATTTCCAAGCGTAGGATGGCGTTTCCCCTCTTTCCACGATGTGCCACCCAGGGTGACACCATGATAAAGCGTCACATCATCACCGATTTCTGCGGTCTCACCAATGACGACACCCATACCGTGATCAATAAAAAAACGGCGACCAATCTTAGCGCCGGGGTGAATTTCAATACCGGTGAACCAACGTGAAATGGAAGAAATGAACTTGGCGAGCCATTTCCAGTTTGAACGCCACAACCAATGACTTAGACGGTGAAACTGCAGCGCATGTACGCCGGGATAAGTGGTGACAATTTCAAATACATTCCGTGCTGCCGGATCGCGATCAAAGACACAAGAGATATCTTCTTTGATGCGTTCCCAACGGCTTATTTTTTCTGTCATTCTTTCCTCGCTTTGGTTTCTGCTGCACGCAAAATACCATGCATAATCTGTAATTCGTTTCGATCCATATCCGCTCTGTTAAATAGTCGGCGTATACGTCGTAACAGGTTACGTGGGTTTTCAGGGTCCAGAAAACCGATGGTCGTCAACGAACGTTCAAAATGATCATATAAATGAGCTAAATCTTCTGAAGTTATCGCCTCACGCTCTTCACCAATACGACCAAAATCAATATTAGGCTGGAAGCTCATTCTGAGTTCATAAGCGACGACCTGGACTGCCGCAGCCAGGTTTAGAGAACTATAATCTGGATTAGCAGGAATATTGACTAAATACTGACATCGATCGATTTCATCATTGGATAAGCCAGAATGTTCACGACCAAACACAATAGCTATATGTGTATCATCATCGAACTTTTCAAGTTGCGTCACTGCTTCACGCGGATTCATCACTGGCATATGCAAGTGACGTAAACGGGCACTCATCGCAAAAGTATAGTGACAGCCTGCCAATGCATCATCGAGACTATCATGTACCACCGCACGGTGTAAGACATCATCCGCACCGGATGCACGTGTTGTTGCTTCAGCACTTGGGTAAATTTTAGGCGAGACAAGATGTAGATTTGTGATCCCCATCGTTTTCATTGCCCTGGCTGCCGCACCGATATTACCGGGATGCGTTGTACCGACAAGCACAAAACGAACATTATCCAGCGACTTCATTAGAATTCCTTGTTATAAACATGGCATCACCATAACTAAAAAACCGGTAACGCTGTTGGATGGCATGTTGGTATGCCTCCAGAATGTGTTTTTTACCTGCAAAGGCTGAGACCAGCATTAACAGTGTGGATTCAGAAAGGTGAAAATTCGTTACCATGGCATCAACGCTTCTAAATTGATAACCCGGATAGATGAAAATATCCGTTTCTCCTTGATAAGCCGTAATCTCACCGTTAATGGATGCTGACTCTAACGCTCTGACACTGGTAGTGCCGACAGCGATAACCCGGCCACCACGTGCTCTGGTTGCTTTTACTTGTTCTGCCACTTTATCACTGACGGCAATGACTTCTTTATGCATCTGATGAGAACGCACATCATCCACTCTGACCGGCTGAAATGTACCAGCGCCAACATGTAACGTGAGCTCAGCTGTTTCAATTCCTGCTTCACGAATTTTATTCAATAAGGCTTCATCAAAATGTAGACCCGCTGTAGGTGCAGCCACGGCTCCAACATTCCTGGCATAAACCGTCTGATAACGATCTAAATCCGCTTTATCCACTTCCCTTTCAATATAAGGGGGTAATGGTAATCGTCCATACTGATCAAGCGCATCTATCACAGAATGAATATCGTGAAACTTCAACTCAAATAAAGCATCATGCCGCCCGAGAACTTCCGCATCAAGCACACCTTCAAGTTGCAAATGACGACCGGCTGCTGGCGATTTGCTACTTCTTATATGCGCCAGTACCCGAGTTTCATCAAGCACCCGCTCTATCAACACTTCAACTTTACCACCACTATCTTTGACGCCAAAAAGGCGAGCGGGAATCACTTTTGTATTGTTAAAAACCAATAAATCATCAGGCTTGAGTAGTGATAGCAGATCGGTAAATTGGAGATCCTGGCGCTGACCGCTATTCCCTTCCAGAAACAATAATCGACTGGCAGTTCGGTTCTCTGAGGGGTATTGGGCGATTAGCTCTTCGGGCAAATCAAATTGGAAGTCACTCGTTTTCATGGGCGCGATCATAGCAAAATGTCTATCAAAACAGCATTTAAATCATCCATGTCGTCCAGCTTCAGCGAGAATAACGTTCGCTTTAGCTATTACTATCAATTAGTTAGATTTTTCAGTTAAGAACAAATGAAAATCACCCTTCCAATACTCAGGGGTAGACGTTATAATTTCGCGCTTAGGTTGCCGGGGTGGCGGAACTGGTAGACGCGCCGGATTCAAAATCCGGTTTCTTCGGAAGTGCGAGTTCGATTCTCGCCCTCGGTACCAACCTAACTCTTCTCAGCATCAATCAACTATCCCTATAAATCTGTATACACCAATCCCTATAGAATGAACGTAAATTGTTGATTTATTTTCAGTGGCTCTATTAGCACAAGCCCGACTTCACTCTATATGCACTCCCAGGCTATTTGTATAAATTAATCTCCGTGTGGCTCGATGATGGGTGGCAAACACCCACTTGGATGACATCAGGGGTGTAATGTTTTTTGTAAGTGGGGATCTGCCATTGAAAAAAAGCGGGTATCCAAAAGCAACAATTGAAGCCGAGGAGAGTAAGAGAGAGGTGTAACTGATACCCGCGATTCAGAAAATATAGCAATGAATTATGACTATTTTATGAATCGAAAAGAATTATTACCCAGCGATGTGTGGCCCCATACTTTTTATAGTTCGGCGATTCTCTACTTTTATCACTTAACGTTAAGTGATGTAACCACCTCTCTCCCCTTTCAAATAATTCAGCCCATTTCCATCTGAAAAACTTTGTTCTAGATCCTAGGCAGTCTGTTTTTCGAGTAATCTTTTTATCAAAGCAAAAGACACCGGTTTTTCTTCTATCATCGCGCTAGCAGGTAGCGTGACTTCTTTGCCTAATGCTGATTTATCTTGTGTTGTCACGATAATGATTTTGGCGTGCTTGGTTTCTTTATTTTTACTTATGGCATCGACAAGATGTGCCACATTCATATCATCCATTTCCCAATCGACAATGATGAGGTTGGGTTTATAGCGGCCTGTCAAAATGAGGGCATCAAATCCATTGTCTGTCACATGAATATTGGTCGGCAGCCCTTCCTGCCACTGTAGTAATTGTGATTCGTATAACCTCAATAGTTCGCTGTCTTTATCAACAAGTAACACCGTTAATTCAGCATGACTATTCAGTGTTGATTTGCTGGGTATTGCTAATTCTTGAGGGATCGGTTTGCCTAGTTTTTCTGCCAGACGAATCACTTCATCTTCAGAAATTCGTCGGTGGCCACCCAGTGTTTTTACAACATTAATCAATCCTTGATTTGCCCATAGCTGGATTGTTCTTGCTGTCACGCCGAGTAACTTAGCGAGTTGAGTAGTAGTAAACAATCTTTTTTCCATATCAGTCACACCATATTATGTTGTGTACAATAGTTTACACTAATTTATTCTTTTTTTGATTTTACGCTTAGATGACAAGGATAAGTAAAATTAGTTATGAATTTGAACGCATTGACTCTTCTATTGTACTAATATGAAATAAATTAGACTTTGCTGAAGAGGATTCACTATGGATACAAGTTCTCATTCCTTAGAAAACTTATTTCTCCAATTAGGCTTGGATAATAGCCCGGCCGCGATGGATGAATTTATTGTTGAGCATAAACTGCCTCCAGAAAAAACGATTGAGGCTGCGGAATTCTGGACAGCCTCACAGAGGGCGTTCATCAAAGAATGTCTCTCAGAAGATTCTGACTGGGCAGAAGTTGTCGATCAGCTCAATGTGTTACTGCATGAATAACTAACGGATTGAGCGATAGGTTTCAGTACGATCACGTTTGGTGAGTACTATTTGCCAAAGTTGGCCTTGTCGTGATTTAAAAAATCCAGCGCAGCTCATCAAATAATATTTCCACATACGGTAGAAACGTTGGTCATATTTTTCAGACAGTATTGGCCAGGCGGCCTCAAACCTATCCCACCATGCCAGTAATGTCAGCGCGTAGTCTTGTCCAAAATTATGCCAATCTTCTATCACCATGCGTTTATTTAATACATCAGCAATCTGCTCAGCTGATGGCAGCTTGCCATTTCTAAAAATATATTTATCAATCCAGGGGTCAACCCGATGAATGGTTTTATATATACCGATAGTATGCAAAAGGAATAAACCGTCTTTTTTTAATAAACGATTCACGGTATCGAAATAGATCGGATAATTTTTTTCGCCCACATGTTCAAACATGCCAACCGAGACTATTTTGTCGAACTCACCCTCTAGATCACGATAATCTGTCAGACGAATTTCTACAGGTAATCCTTTACAGCGTTGCTGAGCGAGTTTTTGTTGCTCTTGAGATATCGTTATCCCCAATACTTCAACGCCATAATGTTCAGCCGCATGACTTGCAAGACCACCCCAGCCACAACCAATTTCCAATAACTTTTCGCCTGGTTTGAGTTGAAGTTTTTTGCAGATCAGATCTAATTTATCCAGCTGAGCTTGCTCCAGCGTATTGGCTTTTTGCCAGAAACCACATGAGTAACTCATCGTCGAGTCGAGCATGGCCTCAAATATATCATTACCGATATCGTAGTGTTGTTCACCCACCTGATAGGCACGTTTTTCAGTTTGTAGATTAAAGAAGCGGTGTCTAAGACTTTGAAGAATCAGAGCAAACTTACCCACGCCCACAAGGTTTTCTTCAATATTAGCGCGCATGATGCGATAAAAAAGCTCATCCATTCGCTCACAGTCCCAGAGACCATCCATGTAGCTTTCCCCGAAGCCTAATGAACCTTTCGTTAAAATCTGAGAGTAAACATCACGATGGTGAACTTGAATATCCCAAGGATTGCTGCCGTTAAAACGAACATCACACTGTTTGGCTAGCTCACGTAAAACTGCAGGCGGAGACAAAGAAGCCTGACTGGATGTTGATGAATTATAGATGTCATCACGATTATCATACTGCTCGAATCTAGCCATGCTTTTCCCTACCTCCAGAGAGTGAGCCTGAATAAATTAAAGAATTTGATTAACCTGTAAATTACTTGTTTAGACAATATATTACAATCCGTGTAATTACGTACAGACATAAAAAAGCCCGAACAGACCGCGTCATGTTCGGGCTCTCAGAAGCATGATTTTTATTCTGCTTCTTTTACAATTTGTGCTTGGTGGTAGTTTTGTAAGCCCATTTTTTCTATCAAGCCAAGTTGCGTTTCTAACCAATCAACATGCTCTTCTTCAGAGTTTAAAATATCCTGAAACAAGTCACGGGTGACATAGTCCCCGACAGATTCACAATATTTAATGCCTTCTTGTAAATCGGGGATGGCATCTAATTCGAGAGCTAAATCACTTTCGAGCATTTCTTTTGTATTTTCACCAATACGCAGTGCACCTAGATCTTGTAAATTTGGCAAACCTTCTAAGAATAAAACTCGCTCTGTTAATTTGTCTGCGTGTTTCATTTCATCAATAGATTCATGATATTCATGTTCGTATAGGTTGTGCAGACCCCAGTCTTTATACATTTTGGCGTGAAGGAAATATTGATTGATAGCAATTAGCTCATTCCCTAATACTTTATTTAAGTATTCGATAACTTTTTTATCGCCTTTCATAAACAACCCCTTAATTTCATGTAAAGTTGCCATGATTATCGTTTGTCTGAGTCAAAAGTCAAAGCTAAGCGACTGTTTTAAAAATAAAATCAGAATTATTATCATCTAGATTGGGATATATACGGCAGGGTTGTTTGGACGATGAAAGATGTCTAAAGACATGATAAACACAAAAAGACCTTTATGTTTATCAACTTAGCTAATTGAACAGAAACAGATACTCAGTTATTGAGA
>NZ_DIAC01000059.1:49217-54270 GCF_002414625.1 Methylophaga sp. UBA5088
GTTATTGAGCGGGAATGATGGTTACACACTGAACTGAGAGTGATAATGAGAATGACTTATAGTTAACTAAAATACTTTTTACTGTGCGGGGAATATTAGCCCTCTCCGGAACATGCACTGGGGATAACATCCGTTTGTTCAAATTCATTTAGCAAACGATTAACTTTGAACTGACACTTCCCACAACATGCAGACGCGCCGGTTTGTTCACGAATGTGATGCAGTGTATTTGCACCAGACTCCATGGCTTCGTTGATGGCGTCTGAGTTCACATTGTTACAGATACATACAATCATTGCAGTACTCACTTGAGGTTTGATGTTAATGATAATGATTGTTATTTAATGAGTCAATTATATTTTTAGATTATTCCTCAAAAAAATAATGACTTTTTCACAAAGCTCATACAGCAGTGCGTTATGCTTACACTGAAGGCAATCAAAAAGTAAGGACCGAGAGATGAAGATCAACCCAGCAACCGTTCTCATCGTCGAAGATCATCAAGATCTGGCGGCAAATGTAGGGGACTTTCTAGAAGAAGGTGGCATGACTGTCGACTTCGCTGCCGATGGACTGACAGCATTAAAACTATGTAGTCAGAACCATTATGATGCTGTTGTGTTAGACGTCATGATGCCAGGGATTGATGGCTTTGAAGTCTGTGAACGAATTCGTGGTGAGCTACAACTTGATATGCCTATCGTAATGCTCACAGCCAGAGATACACTCAATGACAAATTGAGCGGCTTTGAGTATGGGGCAGATGACTACCTCATTAAGCCTTTTGAGATGAAAGAATTAGAGGCAAGACTGACCTCACATATACGTCGTCATAGAGGAGAAATGGATACAAAATCATTGCAAATTGCCGATATGATTTTTGATCCTAAGACCATGCGTGTGACACGAGCTGGTGAAAATGTCCGCCTTTCACCCATCATGCTACAGATTTTGAAAATTCTTATGCGTGAATCACCAAAGTTAGTGACACGGGAAAAGCTGGAAACAGAGATATGGGGTGAAGATACCCCTGACAGTGATACGCTACGTAGCCATTTATACAATCTTAGAAAACTGATTGATAAACCTTTTCAGCAACATCTGCTACACACTATCCCTGGCGTAGGATATAAGCTCTGTGAAGAGAAAGATCTATAAGAGTTAGCTTTCAATCTGTGACTTAGGAAAATGGACGCTCACCTCTGTCCCTTTTCCAATTTCACTGGTGATGCGTAAATGCCAGAAGTAGCGATTGCATAAACGTTTAACAATGGTCATTCCTAAACCATAGCCCTTTTCATTATTATCACGCTCTCCGCGATAAAAAGGTTCAAACACATTTTTAACTTGTTGCTCACTCATCCCAACACCACTATCAGCAACAGAAAATCCCTGCTGCCAAATTTTGATAATCACATGGCCTTTGGGCGTGTAATTAAAGGCATTACGCAACAAGTTACTCATCAAAATAGACACTACCGCTTCGGGTGCCTTAACCACTAATTTAGCTTGTTCATCAATATCGACGGTTATCGACTTGTCTTGGAATAGTGTCTCCAGTGTGTCCAACTGTTTCAGGGCCATCGCATTAATATCAACATCCTGAACCGGTAGCACGGCTTTTTCTTCCCTCGCCAGTATGAGCAGTGTTTCAATCAATGCTTCCATGTCATATAAGGTGCGATAAACTCGGCGCATCGTTTTATCATTAGCTACATCGTAACGACGCTCAAGTAATTCCATGGCACTTCTTAATACAGCTATTGGGGTTCTCAGTTCGTGACTGGCATCTCGTGTGAAATGGCGCTCCCGATCAATAAAGAGCTCAAGACGCTGGGTAAACTGATCCAACGCGCCTACTAAGCTTGATACTTCATCGTCGGGGATATCACGTAGTTCTTGCAAATCCAAGTCCGGTAGACTGCCATCTTTGATTTCGGCTTGTCTCACCGACTTGGCTAACTTCACGATGGGCGACACCGCTTTATGCGATTGACGGTACGCTATCCAGGCCAGGATATATAACACCACTAACACGCCAGCGAGCGGCAAAATACCAAATAAAAGTGCCAGACGGGAGACTTTTACTTCATCAAAAATCAGATAAAGTCGGCTATTACCTTTGTCTTCTATGTAGAGAATGGGGGTTTCTTGATTTAATCCAGCTCGCTGATAACCAGGTGACAGAGGCACTAATTCTCTAGGTAAGGAAGAGTAGTCCCCATCTGTGACCAGATAGGTTTTTAAATTCATTGTATCTGGTGGTGGAAAATCAGGATCTTTGTCACGCATTTCCCAAAAGTGCTGAGCTTCACCTTCTAATGCCTGGCGCACCAGCACATCTTCAACCATGATTTTTGCAGCATAAATACCACCGACAGTGACAAGACTAATTAATAGAACCTGTATAAGAAAAACTTTAACTAACTTGGCTTGGAGGGTGGATTTATTTTTCAGCATTCACTACTCATCTTTTCTCGAATAAATAGTGTCCGACAAGCCATTGGTTTCCATTTTCATATCCAAACAACTCTGCACACGCCATAAAAAACAAACGCCAGCGCTGTAACCAGGTTTCCGCTTGGTCGCCATAAACATCTCGGAATAAACGTAGCACATTCGCTTCATTTTTATCTGTATTTTCCAGCCAGGCTTCTGCTGTTTTCTGATAATGACTACCATTAACTAACCAGTGTTGCTGTATGGATAATTGTGATTGAAAGTACAGCAAAGTATCGGCAGAAGGCATGAGACCACCCGTAAAGAAATAGCGCCCCATCCAGTTATCTTCACCTTCAGTTTCAAATGGATACACCACTTCCCGGTGACAGAAAATGTGCACAAATAACTTGCCTTGCAGCTTTAGCCAGTCTCCAATCTTGTCGAATAAACGCTGGTAATTACGCATATGCTCAAACATTTCAACTGACACCACACGGTCGAATTGTTGTTCCAGCTCTAAGTCATTCACATCACAGGTAATCACCTGAACATTACTCAAACCACGATCTAATAATTGCTGTTCGATATATTGGCGTTGTGAATGTGAGTTAGACACCGCTGTTATCTTGGCAAAGGGCAGTTTTTCTGCCATGTATAAGGTCAAAGAGCCCCAACCACACCCCAACTCAAGAATGTGTTGGCCATTGACTAACTCTGCCCTCTCCAGATAAATGCTCAGCATGGCTTCTTCTGCATCATCGAGGGTCAAACAACTGTTTGTCCAGTAACAACCACTATATTTAAAGTGCTTGCCTAGTACTTCTTTATAAAACTCAGCAGGCACTTCATAGTGCTGCTCATTCGCAGCATCTGTTTCTATGGCGATAGGACTTTGTTTTAGTTGCTCAATGCATTGCTGTTTACGTTGAGTTAATTTATCTGGCTCTGAAGCGTATTCCTCTTTTAGGCGTTGTTTCAGTAACTGCCTTATTCCGATTCGAATCAAGCTGTCAGGAAACCACTTCTTTTCTGCCAAATCAATCATACCCATCTTTCTTTCTCCACGGAATAAATGCACTGGTTGTTTTTTGATATTGTCGGTATGCGTCGCCACGACTTCGGATAGCTTGTTGCTCGGTGTAAGGAATCCCTGTGATGAAGTACAAAAAGGCAAACATCACAACAGGCATTATCCATAGCCACTCGCCACCAGAAATGCCTATGGCCATGATGGGGTAACTAAACCAGTGACACCATTCAAAAAAGTAATTCGGGTGACGTGAATAAAACCAAAGCCCTTTCTCACATACTTTGCCTTTGTTAGCGGGATTCTTTTTAAATTCGGCAAGTTGTTTATCCGCTACGTAGACCCCGACCCAAGCTCCAAACGCGAGGGCTAATGCAACAACAAGCCATACAAGTTGAAAAGTCTCTACCTGAGCTAACCACCAAATCGGCAAGGTAAAACCCCAGGCTAAAACAGCCTGAAATTGAAAAAAGAAAAAATGATTCCGATGTGCTTTGTCTCCCCAATACTCACGCAGATAACGATAGCGCCCGTCTTCCGGTTCTGAAAAAACACGTGTGCTGAGGTGAATAAACAAACGTAGATACCAAAAGCTCATTAATGCAGCACTGGCTACTCGTAACACGACATCACCCTGCATCTGCGTGGCATACAGAATGGGTAACCCCATCATCAATCCAGACCAGAGAACATCCACCACGCCAGCATTATTGGTTCTTCCTTCATATATCCAGCCAAACAGCATGGTAATACTCGCAATCAGCAGGCCGAGTTCAAGCATGTTCAGTCTCCTCTTTATGTCGCCAATGGTTTGCAATCTGCATCAACAAAGGAATCCACAAAGCCCAGCTGATTGATACCACAGCTAGTGCCAGAAAAGGTGTATTCAGACTGACTGCACCGGCTTCGCTACCAGCATAATAGGACAGTGGAGCAGCGACTATGCACAACAATCCCAATAAAACAGGCTTCCGTTGCAGCCAGCTTAATGAGTGATTCAAGGTCAACATAAAGTTGATCCACAAACATCCTATCCACCAGGGAGCAACATGAATAAACGTTTTATCGATGTAATTCATGAGATCCAAGTTGAGCCAGACAGTATCTAAGAGCATCCCAGCGGAAAGCCCGAGCAGAATCAATTTGATATCTGTTTTTTTCCATGGACTCAGGGCTAGCTGGAAAATGATAAACAGCGCTGTCGCTAGTAATGCGTAATGACTACTGTTGGCAGCAGCTGAGAAAATACTGATAAACCAAACTAGCTGGAAAGCAATAAAGTTGAATACATTAACCACGTTGTGGAACCCACTGTGCCTGTCGCGTATCCTGTTTACTAAACAGTAAATGAACATCACTGATACTGCGTTCAATAAAGCCACCTTCGCAGTAAGAAAGGTAAAACTCCCACATTCTTATAAAACGCTCGTCATACCCCATCGCTTTAACTTGCTCTTCCTTATCGAAGAACCGTTCACGCCATACCCGCAATGTTTGCGCGTAACTCGGCCCAATGTCTTCCAGATTAGTTAATCTCATCTGTGCTTTTGCAGCGGCATTGACCAAAACACTGACACAGGGAAT
>NZ_DIAC01000005.1:0-1312 GCF_002414625.1 Methylophaga sp. UBA5088
ATCAGCCATCAAATCGATAGCTATTATTCGGGGAAATACACCATTTTTCCATCAGGCAAGCGATAGGTTATACCTGCTTTGACACACTCGGCATCCCCATCTCTCCAGCGTCTCTGCTATGCATTTGGCATAATCTCCAGGCTCGGAGATGCTGTATGTTTCGAGAACTGGCGACAATAGGTTCAAGCCGTGATGCATCGGCTCAAAAATCAATTAATGATATATTATATCTTCAATAAAGCAATGTTACATTGCCCAGAACGTTCTTGTTCTCATGACAGTACTCGCTGTCAGGTTTTTGAATAGTTTGTCACTTCAGTATGCTGATCTATATTTATTGACTTAGAGAAACAGGCAAGCCAACTGATGATCAGTTATTGCGATCGGCTTCAATTGATTTTTTCAGGTACGGAGCTCTCAAGTTTGCATCCATCCAAAGCAGCTATACAACAACATCGATAGCCCTGATTGAAGTTGACTATGATCAATGTCTTTATTCTTCAGCTTAAGTGATATGATATATCAAAATAATCATCGATGATTATCACCACTCTATTCCAATATCATTGATTTAAAAGATTCAACTATGAAAAAAGTACATCGTAAAGGGTCTCTCTCTGCCCCAGCTTATATTGCTTTGTTTGTCATTTTAGTGGCAATGATCATTCTGACAGTCTTGCGCCTTGACTCGGACATGACCAATACATCAAACATCACCATTTCAAAGCCTGTCGTTCTTCCCGCTCTTAGCTCTACATCAGATACAAATGACACCAGTGTAGAACTCACTGAGCCGAATAAGGCAATGGCAACAGACGACCCGGCACAGTTGATACTTGTCAGTACACCTGAACCTCAAACACATACCGTCGATTACAAAGTCAAATCCGGCGATAGCCTTGAAAGCATTTTCAAACACTTTAGCCTTCCCATCCAGACACTCTTCGGCATTCTTGAAGCTGATGAGCCCTATCTGGAGATGGATGTATTACACCCAGGTCAGCAACTAGGTTTTACATTCAACAACGATGACACTCTGATGGCATTATCCGTAGTCAGTAGCACCAAGAAGACTATCGTTTATCAAAAAGAGGATGACAATCACTTCAGCCACAATGAGACCATTGCTCCCACAACATGGGAAACCGTGGTGCTTAAAGGGGAAATAAGCAATAGTTTCTACCTGGCTGCAGCCAATGCAGGGATCAGTGATCCCACTATCATGATGCTGACCAAACTCATTCGAAATAAAATTAACTTCCGCCGCGATCTTCGTAAAAACGATCAGTTTCAAGTCATCATTAAACGTGAA
>NZ_DIAC01000005.1:1399-6039 GCF_002414625.1 Methylophaga sp. UBA5088
CATCATTAAACGTGAAATGCTAGACGATACGCCGGTGGGTAATAACTATGTTGCCGCTATTCGATTAGCTGGGCAGAAAATCGACTTCAATGCCTACCTGCATACCGATGGTCAGTATTACGATAAAGATGGACACAATCTGACACCCGCTTTACTGCGTTACCCTACCCGAAACACATTCCGCATCAGCTCCCCTTTCAATCCAAAACGTCATCACCCGATCACAGGCAAAATATCACCACATAACGGCGTAGACTTTGCCATGCCAATCGGTACTCCCATTATCTCAACTGGTGATGGCCAAGTAGAACGCGTCGCCAATCATCGTTATGCCGGTAAATATCTTGTCATTAAAGAATTTGGCCCGTATTCAACTCGCTATCTACACTTAAGCAAAATTTTGGTACATAGAGGACAAAAAATCTCTCGTGGTCAAACCATTGCCTATTCAGGTAATACAGGTCGATCTACTGGCCCGCATTTACATTACGAGCTACGCATCAATGACAAGCCTGTTAACCCTATTACGGCAAAAATCCCTACATTGAAGTCCGTATCACAAACTGAGTTAGCCGCATTTCATGAGCATGTCAAAACCCTTGATGGGATGATGTCAGATGAAACGACCATCGCCACCGCTAATCTGGACTGGCTAAATAACTGGTTAATTAACACGGCCTCGGCATCTACGCGTTCAATGATGTAATGCAACATTCAATCTCGTTTGCTTGGCATAAGCCAACGAAAAAGGCATGACTGATATATATGAATAAACACCACTTTTTTCAGGGCTCAATTTTGGGCGCACAGGCTTATCAGAGACTGATTGTCGTTCTACTTATTAATATCGCGTTGTGGTCAGCAATATTCTGGGCGGTATCACTCCCATGAGCAGTCCCGTCATCTCACTGAACAATGTCAGTGTTGCTTATGAAAATCAGCCTGTTATTCAGCAGATATCTGGCAAATTTGCTCCTGGCAGTCTGACAGCTATTACTGGGCCCTCTTTGGACCCCACACCGACAAACTTCACCGATAAAGATCGTGCCATGAACCGTTCAGTTATCGGTTTGTATGATGTCATCACCAATGGTATTGAGGGCACGGCTATGGTGGCGCTGTCTCACCTTGATGAGAAACAGCGTTGGTCACTGGCCTTTTATGCAGGTAGCTTGGCCTTTCAGGATCACACTGGCATGGCAACAGTACCCACAGCCATGACTATTCAGGATTTTGTCAGTAATAGCCCCCAGACATTACTCAATAAATACCCCACGCTTGACGATGACACAGTAGCTCAGCTTCGCTCACATCCTGAGCCGTTATTTGCATCAAATGATCCACTTGCCATGGCCAAACAACAACTGAAAGCGGCACATACAAGTTATCTATCAGGTGACTATAAAGCGGCACAAGCGCTAGCTGTCAGTGCCTACCTTGATGGCTTTGAACTGGCAGAAAATGCCTTGGATGCCTACGACCCACAACTGCGTAAAGACATCGAAAAATCAATGATGGCATTCAGACAATTAACGGCTCAGTCTGAAAAACAAGACGACATTACCGCACTGCTTGAACAAACCAATCATCAGCTTAGTCAGGCACAAGATTTGTTGTCTGCCGACACCTTATCGGACTCGACATTGTTTACCGCCAGCTTGGTGATTTTATTACGTGAAGGCCTGGAAGCTATGCTGGTTGTGTTGGCACTGGTCACTGTTCTAGTCAAAACGGAGCGTCGTGACGCGGTGAAATATGTGCATGCTGGCTGGGTTTTTGCCCTGATTGCGGGTGTCGCCACGTGGTGGGCAGCCCAAAATCTGATTAGCATCAGTGGTGCAAGCCGTGAAATCATGGAAGGTGTGGGCGCCTTGATGGCCGCTGTGATTCTATTCTATGTCGGTTTCTGGATGCATAGTAAAACAAACGCGGTGGCTTGGCAGGCTTATATTAATCAACACATTCATCGACACTTGAGTACAGGTACGCTGTGGGGATTAGCAGGCCTGTCGTTCATTGCGGTGTATCGTGAAGTGTTTGAAACAGTCCTCTTTTATCAAGCACTACTTACCCAATCAGCTTCATCACAATCCATGTCTATCGCCACAGGTTTTGTTACGGCTGTAGTGATTTTAGGCCTGTTATTCTGGCTGTTTGTTAAATACTCATTACGCTTACCTATCAGAACATTCTTCACTTTCAGTACCTATCTGATGCTGGCTTTATCATTTGTATTGATAGGTAAAGCGGTGGCCGCCCTGCAGGAAGCTGATTTGATCAGCATTTCTTCATTACCCGTTGATTTTGCCTTGTCCTGGCTTGGTATTTATTCAACATGGGAGGGATTGTCAGCCCAGCTGGTAATCGTGATGTTGTCTTTGCTTATTCTGATGGGCATCAGACCTTTCGGTAACAAAGAAACCGCTTAAACATCAACATAAAAAAAGCCCGCTTTCGCGGGCTTTTTTTTGCACGCTGTCTAGATTAACTCAATCTGACTTCAACCAAATTGTCAGTAAATGTTGGGGCATGGCCCATATCCACAAACTCAGCTGAACTGACACAGTTCACCGTGCCTTTGTTCAATTGTCGCCAATATCCCAGTGTCGCCACGACGATTCCGGGACTGACATCATCTGTAATTTGAGCAAGTGCTTCAAATTTACCCCGGTCATTAAATACGGATACCACATCACCACTTTGAATATTTCGCAGGTCGGCATCCACTGGACTTATCATGACAAACTGTTCACCTTGGCCTTTTATTTTGTTGTCCATATTGGCGTAACAAGAATTCAGAAAGCCGTGGCTTTTGGGCGAAATGATGTTCAATGGGTACTTTTCAGCCAATGCCGGATTGCTCTCGTGCGTCTCTCTTGATGGCACATAATCTGGCAAGCTATCTAATGACTCACCTGGCTGGAAGCCTTCGTACATCTGCCGGAACGGACCAGCCACAAAGTTGGTAGCCCCTTTCACTTCCAGTTCACACTTTCCACTCGGTGTGGGGAAATTCCCATGGCGATGTGGGGCACGATCATCTTTGGTACCTACTTTTAATTTAGCAAAGCCATGTTGGCGTAAATAAGCCAAATCAATGCCTTCACATGCCGGTGAGTCCCAATCAACATAGTTCTCAAGACACTCACTATCCGACCAGCTAAAGTTGGCTTCTTGATAACCCATTCTGGCTGCCAATCGTCTGAAAATCTCATTATTTGGTATCGCTTCACCCGGCGAGTCCACACACTTTTCATTATAGGTTAGATATAAGTGGCCCCATGACAGCACCATATCTTCCATCTCTGCGCCCATAGAGGCAGGTAGCACGATATCAGCATAAGATGCGGTATCAGAAAGGAAATGTTCAGCCGACACCAGAAATAGATCTTCACGCATCAAACCTTCAACAATTTTGTCAGTTTCGGCCGCTTGCGTGACGGGATTGGCATTCCAGCACATCATCGATTTAATCGGTGTATCGAGCCCCAATTCTCCTGTTAGTGCGCGCCCCAGTTGTATCGCATTTACGACCGGCGTGCCTTCCGGAATCAGATCCGGACGCGAAATAACATCAAACTTATAAGGATGCTCCCAGACAGGAAACTGTAATGCACCACCACCAACATGACGCCACGCGCCGGTTAATGCAGGTAAACAGGTGATGGCACGAATTGCTTGACCACCACCATAGTTACGTTCTACAGCCACACCCAAGCGAATAGCTGCTGGTTGGGTAGAGGCAAACTCGCGCGCCAACTGACGAATATCTTCCGCAGCCACACCCGTTATCGAGGCAGCCCATTCTGGTGTTCTGGTTTTGGCTCTTTCAGATAAGGCCTCAAACCCCACTGTGTAGTTGTCGATATAGTCTTGATCCTGAAGTCCTTCTTCAATAATCACATGTATCATAGCCATGGCTAAAGCACCATCAGTGCCGGGTTTAGGCGCAATGTGCCAATCCGCTTCTTTCGCTGTTTTGGATTTATAGGGATCGATAACGACGACTTTGGCGCCCTGCTTCTGGGCATCTTTGACAATGTGCCAATGGTGGACATTGGTACTCACCGAATTACATCCCCAGAGGATGATGTATTTAGAATGGATAAAACTCTCAGGGTCGACCCCAGCTGTTGGCCCCACTGTCAGCAACCAGGCTGTACAAGAACCTTCGCCGCAAAAAGTCCGCTCACAAACGGTTGCGCCCATTTTGTTAAAAAAAGCATCGCCGCCATTTAAGCCATGCACCAGCCCCTGATTACCCAGATAGCTATAAGGCAAAATGGCATGAGGACCATACTCGTCGATAATCGCTTTCCAGCGGCTGGTGATCTCATCAAGTGCTTCATCCCAACTAATGCGTTCAAACTGCCCACTTCCCTTGGGCCCGGTTCGGCGCATGGGGTGAAGCAGACGATCCGGATGATAGTGACGCTTTTCATAATCTTTGAGTTTGACGCACAACCCACCTCGCGTCATTGGATGTTCTTTATTGCCTTTAACTGAGGTC
This sequence comes from Methylophaga sp. UBA5088, assembly GCF_002414625.1. Classification (NCBI taxonomy): domain Bacteria; kingdom Pseudomonadati; phylum Pseudomonadota; class Gammaproteobacteria; order Thiotrichales; family Piscirickettsiaceae; genus Methylophaga; species Methylophaga sp. UBA5088. The sequence goes on from NZ_DIAC01000005.1 coordinate 5,910, forward strand.
AGTTGACCATTTTCAACCTCATACACCATGGAACAGGTATCAGGACAATCATGTGGACAGCCACCATGATGCGTCGTTTTTAATACGCTTGCCATTTTGCTCTCTCCTTCTCTGATGTGTTTTTATTTTT
>NZ_DIAC01000035.1:0-259 GCF_002414625.1 Methylophaga sp. UBA5088
GACATTTCAAAAGCAAAAGCGGCCCAAGCTGTTGATGGCATGACATCTGCCGTAACTAAAGCACTAAGCAGTGGCGATCAAGTCACATTAGTTGGCTTTGGTACATTCTCTGTTCGTGAGCGTGCAGCACGTACTGGCCGTAACCCACGCACAGGTGAAGAAATCAAAATTGCCGCTGCAAAAATTCCTGCATTTAAAGCTGGCAAAGCATTAAAAGATGCTGTAAACTAGTTTTTTTTCTTGGGGTGCTTAGCTCAGC
>NZ_DIAC01000035.1:493-5407 GCF_002414625.1 Methylophaga sp. UBA5088
GGTTAGAATGCCGGCCTGTCACGCCGGAGGTCGCGGGTTCGAGTCCCGTCCGCTCCGCCAAAAAAGAGGAAAGGCGCATCATATGCGCCTTTTTTTTTGCCTATTGTATTAGAATAGCCGTTTTTAACAACATTTCGGGAAGGTTCTCTTCATATGTTGCATTTCATACGTAATCACGCCCAGGGATGGATTGCCTGGTTCATCGTTGGTTTAATCAGTATTCCATTCGCTCTGTGGGGCATCAATTCATATTTATCTGGTGCTTCGGCAGTGGTTGTGGCCGAAGTTAATGGTTCTCCCATCACTCAAACAGAATTACAGTCGTCACTTCAGCAATACCGTGACCGCATGAGAAGTATGATGGGCGATCAGTTCGATCCGGCTATGTTCGACAGTGCTACTGTAAAAAAAGATGTTTTAGATGGTCTTATTGAACAACGATTATTGCGTGACGCGAATATCACCTTAAAACAGCATATTAGTGATGCTGCTGTCTCTCAGTTCATTCGTTCTACCCCAGCCTTTCAACGTGATGGGCAATTTGACTCAGACTATTATGGGATGGTTCTGGCAAGAGTCGGTTACACACCCACTCAATACGAAGCCCAATTGAGAGCTGATCTACTATCACAAGAATTGACAACAAATATTCAAAGCTCATCAATTGCCAGTGTGAAATTACTGAATGAAGCATTGAGATTAGAAAGACAGCAACGTGAGATTGCTTACGGTATTGTGCCCATCCAACAATTTGTTGAAGAAGTGAATGTGGATGATGCAGAAATTCGACAATATTATGACGATAATCTAGCCGCATACACAGCGCCTGAACAAGTCAAACTCAACTATATTGAATTATCTGTTGATGAGTTAGCAAAAGATATTCAAATCAATGAAGATGATTTGAAAAAATTCTATGCAGATAATCAAAATCAGTTTGTTGGCCCTGAGCAACGCCGTGCAAGTCATATCTTAGTTGAAGGTGATGACGAGAGCGCATTAGAAAAAATTAAAGCTATCCAAACCCGTATCAATGAGGGGGAAGACTTTGCTGAATTAGCTAAAGATGCCTCGCAAGATACCGGATCGGCCAGTAATGGTGGCGATCTTGGATTCTTTGGCAGAGATGTTATGGATCCGGCGTTTGAAGAAGCGGCATTTGCATTAGAAAACGTTGGCGATGTCAGTGAGCCCATTAAGACTGAGTTTGGTTATCATTTAATTAAACTTACTGGGATTCAAAAACCTGAAGGTAAAAGCTTTGCTCAGGCGCGGGACGAGGTTGAAAATTTATATCGCCGTCAGCAAGCTGAATCTGTTTTTTATGATGAAGCAGAACAGTTAGCCAATCTAAGTTTCGAAAATCCGGATAGCCTTGATGTGACAGCAGAAGCTCTGGGTCTTGAAATTAAAACTACGCCAAGTTTTACCCGTACAGGCACTGAAGAGGGTATTACCAGTAATAAGAAGGTAATTGATGCGGCATTCAGTGAAGATGTATTGAAAAATGATCTGAATAGTGCAGTGATTGAATTGTCAGATAATGATTTGCTGGTCATTCATAAGAACAAGCATATTCCGGAGACGGTTTTACCTTTTGAGTCTGTGTCTCCTGCTATCAAACAGCAGTTGATTTTTGATAAAGCCAGAAAACTAGCCCAGGATGAGGGTGAGTCAATCTTGGAAAAAGTGAAATCTGGTGAAGCTCCAGACTCTTTACTGACAAATTGGCAAGCGCCTGAGTTTTATGGACGCGATGCTGAACAAGTGAGTGGTCAGATTCTTCAGAGAGCATTTACCATGGCTAAACCATTATCATCAGCTAACTATGAAGGATTTTCTGCTGATAATGGTAATTATGTGGTTATTAAATTAACTTCAGTCAGAAACGGTAATATTGATGATGTGAATGAAGAGCAGAGAAAAGCACTTCAACAACAGCTTACAGGTATTTATGCGGCCGCTGAAGTTGAAGCTTTCATCGCTCAATTACGTCATGATGCTGAAATAGATATTCATCAAGATGCATTAAAATAAACAATCTTCATGAGCAGAAAAAAGGCGCGCCATGCGCCTTTTTTTATGTCAGTCGATCAACAATTGCACTGCCTACGCTATCGCTCCATACATTGATTGATGTCCTGAATCTGTCGAGAAACCAATCTACTGAAAGCAGCAATGCAATACCATCTAGTGGTAAGCCCACAGCGCTTAAAACAATCACCATCGTCACTAGACCTGCCTCTGGAATGCCAGCGGCACCAATAGCAGCTAAGGTAGCCGTAATAAAAACAATAGCTTGTTGGGTCAAGCTAAGGTCAATGCCATAAGCCTGGGCAATAAACATAACAGCCGCCGCTTCATAAAGTGCAGTACCGTCCATATTAATTGTTGCCCCTAGTGGCAGAACAAACTTACTGGTTTTATGGCTAATACCATTCTCTCTGACGCATTCCATCGACAATGGTAGGGTTGCAGAAGAACTCGCTGTACCAAATGCCGTTACCAAGGCTCGGCCCATTCCAAGCAGATAGCTTATGCCACGGCGTGTCATTAATAGCAGAATGATAAATAACAATATGCCGTGTGCAAGAAGTCCCGTCAGTACAGTCACTACATGCCAGCCAACCGCTTTCATTTCACTTAAAAAATGTTCACCACCTCCAGCATTACCCAGCCTAGCAGCAATTAAAGCAAATATGCCTAGTGGAGCGAGATGCATTACCCAGATAACGAGTTTCATCATGGCTTCATTGATGCCATCAAACAGCTGAAAGACCGGTCTGCCTGTTTCACCTAACGTACTTAAGGCCATAGAAAACAAAATGGCAAAGACAATCAAAGGAAGGAGTTGTGTTTCTGCTGCTGAAGCAATCAGATTAGGTGAGACCAAGGATAAGATGATATCACTGGCACCGGTGTCCTGTTTCTCCAGAATATATTCAGGCACCTCTGACTGACTCCATTGCATACCTGCACCTGGTTGAATCCAATTCACAACGACCAGACCGATAAAAACGGCGACAGCGGTTGATAAGCTGTAATAAAGTAAGGTCAGTCCACCCAGCCTGCCTAGCTTTTTCAGATTCCCTAATGACCCGATACCACTGACAATGGATGCAATAACCAATGGAATGATGGTCATTTTCAATGCATTGAGAAACAGTGTTCCAAGCCAACTTATCTGTGTGGCTGTGTCAGGTCTATACCACCCTAAGAAAACACCACTCACTGCGCCAAGGACAATGAAGGCCAATAAAATCATGGCATGTTTATGAGACATATGGCCTCCAAATAGGGATCAAAAAAAAGGGCATTAATGAATGCCCTTATGAGTTCTAGCAATACAATGGAATTACTTATCACCAATACCGACAATATTGTAGCCAGCGTCAACATAGGTAATTTCCCCCGTCACACCTGAAGCTAAATCAGAGCAGAGAAAAGCAGCTACATTACCGACTTCTTCAATCGTTACATTTCTTCTAAGTGGTGAGTTTCTCTCACCGTAGGCGAGCATTTTTCCAAAATCACCAATACCAGCAGCAGCCAGTGTTTTGATTGGGCCAGCGGACACTGCATTGACACGGATACCTTGTTCACCCATTGAGTATGCCATGTAACGAACAGTGGCTTCTAAAGCCGCTTTAGCTACGCCCATGACATTGTAGTTATCAATGGCTTTTTCTGCACCCAGATAGCTTAATGTTAATAATGAGCCATTGCGACCTGCCATCATGTCTTTGCCTGCTTTAGCTAATGCAGCAAAACTATAGGCACTAATATCGTTCGCCATAGCAAAACCTTCACGTGTAACGCTATCAACGAACCCACCCTGTAGCTGCTCACGTGGGGCAAAGGCAACAGAATGAACAATCGTATCTAGGCCATCCCAATGCTCAGATAACGACTTGAATACACCATTAATTTCATCATCACTGCTCACATCACAAGGAAAGACCAGTGCAGGATCGGCGCCACACTCTTCAGCGATTTTTTCAACGCGTGATTTTAATTTCTCATTTTGATAAGTGAAAGCCAATTCAGCACCTTCTCGTGCCATAGCATGAGCAATACCAGATGCAATAGAGCGGGGGCTGGCTACGCCCACGATTAACGCACGTTTGCCTTGCAGAAAACCCATGTGTCTCTCCTAAACTACATATAAAGCGGGATAACTTACCTGATTTTGGGGATGACGGAAAGGGCAAGCATGCAGTAATCTTCTACTGGTATGATGCAGACACTATCTAATGTTCCGCAATGAGGTTGTATGAGATTGATATATTGCTTGCTCGCTATCGTGCTGTTTTTCACAACAGCCTGTGATAAGGGGGCGATAAATTCACCTTATCCTGAAGCGTCCAGCGATGAAGAGATCCTATACGCTGCTTTTTCTCTACGACCCAAACACTTGGATCCTGCCAGATCCTACAGCGCAAACGAGGTCATCATTACTGGCCAGGTTTACGAACCGCCATATCAATACCACTACCTGAAAAGACCTTATCAACTAGAGCCCCTGGCAGCTGAATCAATGCCTGATGTAGTCTACCTGGACAAGGATAATCATCCTGTTAAGGAGACTGATGATGATATTGCATACTCAATTTATACGATTCCCATCAAACAGAATATTTATTACCAGCCACACCCTGCATTTGCCAGAGATGAAAACGGTGTCTGGCTGTACCATAACTTAACCGATGAAGAACTCTCTGATATAGAAGATTTAGCAGATTTTGAGCAAACAGATACCCGTAAACTGGTGGCAGATGATTTTGTATATCAGATAAAGAGATTGGCTCATCCCGAAATTCACTCACCGATACTTGGTGTGATGTCAGAGCATATTGTTGGACTAAAAGACTATGCTCAGAAGTTAAGAGATCTTCGTAAAAAAGGCGACGTAGT
>NZ_DIAC01000035.1:5555-11169 GCF_002414625.1 Methylophaga sp. UBA5088
TGGCAAATATCCACAACTCGATTATTGGTTAGCCATGCCTTTTTTTGCCCCAATCCCTTGGGAAGCAGAACAGTTTTACTCACAACCAGGCTTGATAAATAAGAACATAACCCTTGATTGGTACCCAGTCGGAACGGGTCCTTTTTATATGACTGAAAATGATCCAAACCGACGCATGGTACTGACTAAAAACCCTCATTTTCATGGCGAGCGTTATCCAACAGAAGGGGAGGAAACGGATCGGCAAAATGGTCTGCTGAACGATGCAGGAAAATCGCTGCCTTTAACAGACAAAATTGTGTTTACCCTTGAAAAAGAAAGTACCTCTTATTGGGGGAAATTTATGCAAGGCTATTACGATGTAAGTGGCATTAGTTCAGACAGTTTCGAGCAAGCCGTGAATGTGTCAGCATCAGGTGAGTTTGGTTTAAGTGATGTCATGAAAGAGAAAGGAATAAAGCTTGAAACAGCCATTGCGGCGACAAGTTTCTATACTGGATTTAATATGCTGGACCCCGTTGTCGGTGGCTACACAGAGCGAGCAAGGAAACTTCGGCAAGCTATTTCAATCGCTATTGATCAAGAGGAATATATTTCTATCTTTGCGAATGGGCGAGGCATCCCCGCCCAAGGGCCCATTCCTCCCGGTATTTTTGGTTACAGTGAGGGAAAATCAGGTATTAACACACACATATACAAATGGGAGAAGGGACAAGCTGTTCGTAAATCGCTTGACGCTGCTAAGCAACTTTTAGCAGAAGCGGGTTACCCCAATGGCAGGAACGAGAAAACTGGCGAGCCGCTCGTTATTTACCTGGATACCACGGCGAGTGGGCCTGATAGTAAAGCCGATTTAGATTGGATACGTAAGCAATTCAAAAAACTCAAAATACAACTCGTCATCAGAAGCAGTGACTACAATCGTTTTCAAGATAAAATTCGTCGTGGACGAACCCAGTTATTCCAATGGGGCTGGAACGCAGATTATCCTGATCCGGAGAATTTCTTATTTTTACTTTATGGACCCAATGGCCGAGCAGAATTTGGTGGTGAAAATACCGCCAATTATCACAACAAAGAGTTTGATATGCTTTTTGAGCAGATGCGAACGATGTCGAACAGTCCCGAGCGCCGATCTATCATAAACCGTATGGTTGAGATTGCTAGAAAAGACGCGCCATGGATCTGGGGCTTTCATCCAAAACAGTTTTCGCTTTATCATCAATGGAATCATAATGTTAAGCCTAACTTAATGGCGAATAACACATTGAAATATCGCCGTATTGATGCGTCATTACGTGAAAAACTTCAGTCTGAGTGGAATCAGCCGATACTCTGGCCATTAGGCGTCGTACTTATTGTCATTATGCTGATGGTTCTGCCTGCGTTTTTAATTTACAGAGCTAAGAAGCATAAAAAGCATCGTTTTCCTTCGTCATAGAGGAGATTTTTACTATGCGATTAGGTAGAATGCACTGCCAGTGCTACGGCATTTCATTGATGAGTTTCTAGTCTTAGGGAGTAATTGAGTGGATTTAGCTACACTGCTAGGTTTTATTGCGGCTTGGAGTCTGATTATTGCAACGATTGCTCTTGGTGCAGCAGCCGGTGTATTCATCAACATGCCTTCATTAGCGATTGTCATAGGCGGCACCTTTGCGGTGGTATTGATGCGCTTCACTCTAGGACAATTTCTTGGCTCGTTTAAGACAGCAATGAAAGCGTTCTTATACAAATCAGAGTCACCTCAAGAAATCATTCAATCTGTTGTTGAACTAGCCACCATTGCAAGAAAAGAGGGCTTACTTGCACTGGAAAGACAGGAGGTGGCTAATCCCGTTTTGGCAAAAGGTATACGCATGCTGGTTGATGGACATGAACCAGCGGTAGTCAAAAAAGCACTGGTTACGGAAATGAATGAAACCGTTAACCGTCACTCTATAGGCCAGCAAATCTTCAAAACGATGGGGGATGCTGGTCCAGCTATGGGAATGATTGGTACATTAGTCGGTTTGGTACAAATGTTGTCAAATATGTCCGATCCGAAATCCATTGGCCCTGCCATGGCTGTGGCATTATTAACCACACTCTATGGTGCAATGTTAGCCAATATGTTCGCTCTGCCTGTGTCTGATAAGCTCGCTTTACGTAGCAGTGAAGAGTTGATGAATAAGAGTATTATCATTGAGAGTGTAATGGGGATTCAGGAAGGTCAAAACCCGAAAGTATTAGGTGAGCTGTTACAAAACTTCTTACCAGCGTCTAAGCGTGATACTGACGAACCAGCTGCCTAGTTGGTCTCGGTTACATAGAAATGAGTGAAGATAGCCCAAGACCTAAAAAGCAAGACGAAGGCTTACCCGCCTACATGGGCACATTCGCAGACTTAATGTCATTGCTGATGTGCTTTTTTGTTTTGTTATTATCCTTTGCTGAAATGGATGCCTTGAAATACAAGATGGTGGTGAAATCTCTTGATAATGCTTTTGGCGTTCAGCGAGAAGTCATCGCTGATGCTGTGCCCGTTGGTACCAGTATTATTGCTCAAGAGTATAGTCCAGGTGAGCCTAAACCGACGCCGCTTAAGGTAGTGAGACAAGAAACCATCGATGATACCCGTGAAAAAATCAAGGTAACAATGGATGAAGAAGAGGTCGCTCGACAACAGGCCCAGGAAATAGCGGAAGAAACCCAGAAATTTCGTGAAGCATTAGATGAAGAAATTAAAGAAGGTCTAATTGAAGTAGAAAGTCAGTTCAGTCGTATTGTGATCCGAATTCGAGAAAATGGTTCGTTTCCATCTGGTGACGCGAGATTGAACCCTGGCTTTAAACCTATTCTTAGAAAAATACACGACGTTTTAGTGAGTACGGGAGGTCAAATTGCTGTCGCTGGCCACACGGATGATGTACCGATTAATACGCCAAGATATCGATCAAATTGGGAACTATCTACCTCAAGAGCCACCTCTGTAGTACATGAATTGTTAGAACCTGGGGATATGAAACCAGAACGTTTTGTTTTAGAAGGGTATGCGGATACCAAACCATTGGTGCCTAATAATTCACCTGAGAACCGTGCGATTAACAGACGTGTTGAGATTATTGTGCTGAAATCGCCGGTTGAAGAAAGTTTAACCCGATCAATTGACGAACTGATCAACGAGCATGATGCTGTTGATGGTTCAGTGTCTACTATTATCGAACGATGAGGGAAGAAGAATGAGAAAAATGCATATTTGGGTGTCGACACTCAGTATACTCCTGGCAAGCTCGGTAGCTTCTGCAACACAATGGCAGATAAACAACAACGAGTCTCAAGTGAATTTTATTTCAACAAAAAAGGTGAACATTGCTGAGGTTCATCAGTTTGACAAAATTGCTGGTAACTTAGCTGAAACAGGTGAGTTTTCTCTTGCCATTGATTTGGCATCGGTAAATACAGGCATAGAAATTCGCGACAGTCGCATGAAGGAGTTTCTTTTCAATGTCGCTGACTTTCCTAAAGCGACGATTACAGCTCAGCTGTCACCAGAACAAATAGCACAGATTACCGTTGGGCAGACAAAACCATTATCTATTGATGGTTTTTTTGAACTGCATGGGCAAAAACAAGAAATGACATTTGATGTGCTTGTGACCAAAGTAACCGAAAATGAGTTGCTAGTGGTCTCTTCTCATCCTGTTATTTTGAGTGTTGATGATTATAAGTTGGCACAGGGTGTAGAAAAATTACGTGACCTGGCTGGATTACCAAACATAAGCCATGCTGTGCCGGTAAGTTTTTATTTAACGTTAAACGCGACGAACTAAGAGGTATTCCTCGCAATGCAAAAATTTTCAGTTGAGACTGGCATCGTTATTCCATTGGATCGCCCCAATGTCGATACCGATGCCATTATCCCCAAACAGTTTTTGAAGTCAATCAAGCGCACTGGCTTTGGTCCGAACTTGTTTGATGAGTGGCGTTATCTTGACCATGGTGAACCAGGACAAGATAACAGTGGACGGCCTTTAAACCCTGATTTTGAGCTTAACCAACCACGCTATAAAAACGGGACTATCCTGCTAGCGCGTGAGAACTTTGGTTGTGGTTCAAGTCGTGAACATGCTGTCTGGGCACTGGATGATTTTGGCATTCGCGTTATTATTGCCCCCAGTTTTGCAGATATCTTTTTCAGCAACACTAGTAAAAATGGTATTTTGGCTATCACTCTGGAAGAGACGCTAATTGACAAACTGTTTGAGCAAGTAGAGGCGATGCCTGGCTACCAACTGAAAGTCGATTTACCAGAACAAAAAATCACGTTACCTGATGGTGAGTCGATTGACTTTGAGGTTGATGCATTCAAAAAGCACTGTCTAATCGAAGGGCTTGATGATATTGGTCTCACCTTACAGCATCAAGATGATATCAAGGCTTATGAAGAAAAGCGCAAGCAAGAAGCGCCCTGGTTATTCTCATAAGATAAATCTCTAATTCAGTAAATTATTTAAAGATATAAAAAATGACAAAAAAGATTGTAGTTTTGCCTGGTGATGGTATTGGTCCTGAAATCGTAGCTGAAGCAGTCAAAATTTTAGAAGCATTTCGTCAAGAGGGGCTAGATGTCTCTTTGGAATATGGCCTCATTGGTGGAGCAGCATATGATGAAACTGGTACACCGTTACCTGACGAAACGCTGCAGATGTCAAAGCAGGCCGATGCGATTTTATTAGGTGCTGTCGGGGGCTACAAATGGGAGTCACTTGATATCAGCGTCAGACCAGAAAAAGGTTTATTGGGTATCCGCTCCGAATTGAATTTATTTGCCAATTTACGTCCGGCAATTTTATATCCGCAGTTGGCAGAAGCTTCTACACTAAAAGCTGATGTGGTGGCTGGTCTGGATTTGATGATTGTGCGTGAATTGACGGGTGGCATTTATTTCGGTCAACCACGTGGTATCAGAACGTTGGAGAATGGCGAAAAGCAGGGTTTCAATACACTTGTCTATCGTGAAAGTGAGATTAACCGAATCGGTAAGGTCGCTTTTGATATTGCGAGCAAAAGACAAGGTCGAGTTTGTTCTGTAGATAAAGCAAATGTGCTGGAAAGCACAGAATTGTGGCGTGAAACTATGACAACATTGTCTGAATCTTATCCTGACATTGAATTGAGTCATATGTATGTAGACAACGCAGCCATGCAATTAGTTCGAGCACCCAAACAGTTTGATGTGATGGTGACGACTAATATGTTTGGTGACATTTTGTCTGATTGTGCATCAATGTTAACTGGCTCGATTGGCATGCTGCCTTCCGCCTCGCTTGATGAAAACAGCAAGGGTATGTATGAACCGATTCATGGTTCTGCCCCCGATATTGCTGGACAGAATATTGCCAACCCACTGGCGACAATTTTGTCAGCTGCTATGATGTTACGTTACACACTCGATGAAGCTGCAATGGCTGATCGAATTGAAAAAGCTGTGAGTAAAGTACTGGATGATGGACTTCGTACTGCGGATATCTATTCTGAAGGTATGACAAAAGTGTCCACCTCTGAAATGGGTGATGCGGTATTAGCAGCGTTATAAATTAAAACAAAAGGTGTATTGTGAATAAAAAAGTAG
>NZ_DIAC01000052.1:0-308 GCF_002414625.1 Methylophaga sp. UBA5088
ACCAGAATGTAGAGGGAACTGGGCTTGAATGAAAATATCACCTGCCGTACCTTGCCCAGGTATCTTACCGCCAAGGTAGTCACCACTTTTACCATCGAAATAAAGCCACGGATTGCCTAAACCACCATCGCCATGATCATTCTCCGGCTTATAAAATCCCACGCCATAAACATCGTAATGAGACGCATAAAAAATCCCGCCTGCAGGATCTGAAATGCCTAACTTGTCGGCTTGTTGACGTGCAATCGGCAGAATCTGTTCACGACTCAACTCGGCATTGATGGGTTCATCTAATGGTGTCGGTGTAC
>NZ_DIAC01000052.1:475-3851 GCF_002414625.1 Methylophaga sp. UBA5088
GTACGCTCATCAAACGGGGTAGGCGTCAACTCAGAGAAAACAGATAACACTGGGCGCATCACCTCATTATTTAGATTCATCTAATGGTGTCGGTGTACGCTCATCAAACGGGGTAGGCGTCAACTCAGAGAAAACAGATAACACTGGGCGCATCACCTCATTATTTAGATTCATCGAGATAGATGTCACCGCTAAAATCAGCACAAAGCCCCATAAACAGACGCCGCCAGAGCGATGAAGATCAAAGTTTAATTTGTAGCCGCCTTGTTTCCAACGGAACCGTAATGACTTCTTCCAGCTTTTTGCTTTTGGAAAACTTATCCATAAGGCAATGAAACTATCTATTGTCCAGACAATAGCAATAATGCCCATAAACAGAATACCGAGCTCCAAACCAAAACCATCCGGTATATGCATGCTGTAGTGAAGCTTATAGAGAAAAGGTAGGATGTTCTCGCGCGTTAGCGAAATCTCCCCCCACATTCTATTTGCCTGCACCTCAGAGGTCGCAGGATCGATGGCTACCTGATTAAAATCCACGGCAGCCGCTTTGCCAGTCTCAGGAACAGGTCTGGGCATGACTGTCATCATTAAACTATGCTCAGCCTCAATATTGAGCGGCATAAAGCTGACCATTAACTGTGGATTGTCAGCTTCAAACTTGTTAGCAAGAGATAAAGCATCAATTGCAGCAAAGTCCACATCTTGTGTTTTGGCTTTATATAGCTGTGGATTGAGCCATTCGTCCAGCTCATGGTCCCAGGAGATAATGGCGCCGGTAAGACCGGCTATGAATAAAAACACAGCACTGGCCAGTCCAAACCAGCGATGAATAAGTACTCCGATTGATCGCATATTAACCACCGTAAAACATATTAAAGCCGAACTTATGTATTAAGCTGGAAAGCAATCGGCACATTCACCTCAAGCTGAGACTGCAACATGTCATCCGGAAACGAAGGTAACGGTTGGGCTTTTTTTAACATGCTTATAACCGCTTCATCTAAACGTTTTGACCCCGAACTTTGTGTAATACGAAAATCCAACACCTTGCCATCACGATCAACCACAAAAAACAGCTTGACGATCCCTTCTTCACCACGACGTCTTGAGGCCATGGGATAACGTTTATGCTTGGCCAGTGTTGCAGCCAGCTCACTGTAGTAAGATTTTTGCGCTGCTATCTGACCACCACTCAGCTGTGCACTTGCTTGCCCGGTTGTTTTCTTCTGGGCAGTCTGTTTATTCACGTTTGTACTGGTCGTTGTTGTCGCGACTGTTTGTTTTTTCACCGGCTTTTCTGGTGTGACTTCTTTTTCGATAAGCTCTTCAACCACTTTTTTTGGTTCTGGTTTAGGCTTGGTTTGTGCTTTTACCTTTGTTTCTGTTTTTTGTTTTGCCTCAACTTTTTTTGGCTCAGGCTCTACAACAGGTTCGGGTTCAACCACAGGTTCAGGTTCAACGACAGGCTCTGGCTCGACAACAGGTTCGGGTTCCGGCTTTTTTTCTGGTTCAGGTTCGGGCTCTGACTCCGTCGCTTTTTCTTGCGTTTTTTCTACGTCACCAAGGTCACCAAGCATACCCAGATCAATTTCTACACCTTGTAAGCCAGTTAGCTCAGCACCATCCTCTTCTTCAGGCTGATAGGTAAAAAAGACGAAGCCAGCGGCATGAATAGCAACGGCCACCAAAAGCGCAAAGATCCAATAACGATTTTTTGTCATGTTAGTTCTGCTTGTTTTTGTGTCGCCAATGAGACACGCTTGATGCCAGATTGCTTGATTATGGTCAGCACATCTTGAAGCCTTTCCACCGGCAGATTGCCATCCACTTTAACTAAGATATGAAACGTATCTTTATCTTCTGTCGCTTCAAAACGTTTGTTGATGGTCGGTAATAGCGCCTCATCATCTGTAATTGCCTGATCAATCGCTACTTGCCCATCTTCAGATACGATAATAACTAAGGGTTCTTCGACTTGCTTTGTTTCACTCGCAGATAAAGGCGGCTGTACCTTAATAGGGTCAGACTGACTAATGTGTCCCGCGACCATAAAAAATATGAGCATCAGAAACACAATGTTAATCAACGGCACCAAGCTATCATCTTGATCAGGCTTTTTGTGTTGAATCGACTGTCCGACTTTCATCAATTTATCCCTGCCAAGCTGACAGATTTAGCACCTGCCTGTTTAAAGGCATCAAGCAGATCAATCATACTTTGTGTTTGAATACCTGATTTAACCTCAATGACATAGACAGCATCAGGATCTTGATTAACCACTGTGGCCACAGAGTTTGCATCTTTTAAAGATAAGGTCATATTACCAATTTTGTATGTACCGTCATTTGACACCAGAGTGACAACACGTTGCTCACGAGATTCTGCCTGAGATTCACTTGGTGCCGACACATCAATTTGCCGCCACTGGATAAAGGTCGAAGACAACATAAAGAACAGCAACAGAATAAACACCACATCAATAAGCGGTGTCAGACTAATGGCTCTTTTATGTCTTGGCGGTTCTGTATTAAGCAGCATGGCGCATGGTATTGTTTTCAGCAGACACTGGCTTAGCAGGCGCTGTTGTGAAAATTTGGGTGACAGTGTCATTCATCAGCGATGCAACACGCTCAACTTTACGCTCCATCCAGTTATGTATTGTCACAACTGGTATGGCCACAGCCAGACCAACTGCTGTTGTTAATAATGCTTGCCAGATACCACCGGATAAAACAGACGGATCCACCTGATTCCCTGCAGCTTCCATTTGTTGGAAGGCGATAATCATCCCCAACACGGTACCTAACAGACCTAATAAAGGACTTAATGTAGCGATAACCTCCATTGGGCGAAGGTAGGCACGTAATTGATTGAGGCGCAGCGTAGCAACACGATCAAGCTCTTCTTTTAAGGTCGCAAGATCCATTTTATGTTGAGTTAGACCTCTAATCGACATCAGCACCAGCTCATCCACTGGTCGTTTTGGATTCAACATCATCATGGCTTCGGCAGCATCGCCTTTTTGCCAATGTTGAATAACAGACTTAAGGTGTTTGGAGGATTCTGGTCGCGTTGACATGAACTGCCACAGTTTAATGAGTGTAATCGCTAATGCGATTACCGAAAAACCTGTCAGAATCCATACAACAGGTCCACCTACCTGCATGAACTCCACAAACTGTGTCATCGCATCTGCTTGCGGAGCCAACGTTGTTGGATCTGTACTAGTTAAAGCATCGGTCATTGCTGGCGAGACTGTACTTGGATCGGTATTTACGTCTGTCACTGCAGCGCCGTTATTACTGATATTCTCAGTTGTACCTAATGCATCGTTTTCTTGAGCCATAAAATTCCCCTTTTCGAGCCAGCAATG
>NZ_DIAC01000052.1:3938-4108 GCF_002414625.1 Methylophaga sp. UBA5088
AATGATAATCGTTATCATTTACCTTATCAAGAGAGTTATGCCATATTTACAGCCGTGATTGTGTGAATTGACCTATATCTCATCCGTTAGAAGAAATTTTTTACTCATGCATAAAAAAAGCCCCGCAGTGCGGGGCTTTTTTGCGAAGTAGCGCAGAAGCCTTACTCTTC
>NZ_DIAC01000034.1:0-433 GCF_002414625.1 Methylophaga sp. UBA5088
ATTTATTCACAGCTTAATTCCTCATATCATTATTTATTTATGTCGTCCAAGTCCCAATAGCGACGTTAAGTTATGCTTCTGAGTCCCATTGGTTCTGAGTATCTAACTACAGCAAAATCAGCGTGTCAAGACAGTTAATTTCAGTTGTTAGCAAGATGTTATCTCTATCACACTCATACTTTATCCAGCTGAATTAGATTTGGCTAATCTGGCATGATTATTGAGATTCAGCTGATGCGGCCAGATAACAGCGTGTCAATCTGACAAAAGCATCGACAGAAATGGTTTCAGGGCGTTGTGTTGGATCGATGTCAGCAGCAAGAAAAATTTCTGGAGAAATCAACTTTTTCAACGTGTTAGCTATGGTTTTTCGGCGTTGACTGAAGGCTTGAGTCACAATCTGACTTAACACACGTATATCGACATCCCCACC
>NZ_DIAC01000034.1:513-824 GCF_002414625.1 Methylophaga sp. UBA5088
AGAGGTTGTTTGCGTGGTTGCAGATAAATAATGGCAGATTCCACTTTGGGTACTGGATCAAACGCCTCTGGTGGCACTACAAATAACATGTCTGTATGACATTGATACTGAATCATGATGCTCAATCGACCATACTGCTTTGTCCCAGGCTGCGCACAGATGCGCTCGACAACCTCTTTCTGCAACATAAAACACATATCACTAATAGCGTCTGCAAAGCTGAGTAAATGAAACAATAAAGGTGTGGTGATGTTGTAAGGTAAATTGCCAATGATTCTAAGTGGTTTTTGCTCAGTGATTAATTGAGAGTA
>NZ_DIAC01000034.1:971-2829 GCF_002414625.1 Methylophaga sp. UBA5088
TCATATCTCAACGCATCCGCCTCGTGAATCTGTAATTGCTTATAATCACTAAACTGACGTCTCAATAGCGGCACCAAGTCGCGATCAAGCTCAATCACATCCAGCTTTGAACAGCGTTGTAATAGTGGCTCTGTCAACGCACCACGTCCAGGTCCGATTTCAACCAGATGTTGCCCTTCTTCAGGGCTGATTGCTTCTACTATTGAATTAATAATACTTTCATCGTGTAGAAAGTTTTGTCCAAAGCGTTTTCTTGCTCGTGGAAAAGATGATTGGCTCATAAGTTACTCATTGTGTATTCGCCATGGCTATTGCCATTTTTAGAGCGGCATACAAACTACTCGGATTCGCACGTCCTGTACCCGCTAAATCAAGTGCTGTTCCGTGATCTACCGATGTTCTTATGAATGGCAAACCCAATGTGACATTCACAGCCTTACCGAATCCGTGATGTTTTAATACAGGCAAGCCCTGATCGTGATACATCGCTAAAACTACATCATAGTTTTGTAATTTATCTTGATTAAAAATAGTATCGGCTGGCCAGGCACCCGATACGGCATAGCCATCTTGAATAAAACGATCAATAACAGGCTGGATAATGTCAACTTCTTCGCGACCAAGATGACCATCTTCGCCGGCATGAGGGTTTAATCCACATACCGCTATCCTTGGTAAAGCGAGACCAAAGTGTTGCTGCATGGATTGATGAATTATGACAATCACCTCACTTAGTTCGTCAGATGTAATGGCATCCGCCACGTCTCGAAGTGGTAAGTGCGTAGTAGCCAAAGCCACTTTCAGTGAATCCGTCGCTAACATCATAACGACTTTTTTTACGCCAGCCCCATCTGCAAAAAACTCTGTATGCCCAGTAAACACCTCTCCAGAGTCGTTAATGATACCTTTGTGCACAGGGGCCGTAACGATGGCATCAAATTGTTTAGATAAGCAGCCATCCAATGCCGTTTGCAAAGTATCCAAGACATAACGGCTATTCAGGTGATTCAATTCTCCCGCTGTCACAGTGGCTTTGAGTCGATGAGGTAAAACAAAAAGCTCGCCAGCCTCGGCTAATTGTCGAGGCTCGGATAGATCCATTTCAATAAAACTTATCGACAAGCCAAGCAGTTCTGCTCTTTGTTTAAGCAGTTCAGGATCCGCTAAAGCGATAAGCTGAGCTTCATGTTTTTGCTGCGCTAATGACAGAATAAGATCAGGTCCAATACCTGAAGGCTCTCCTGGAGTTAGTGCTATACGTTTGATGACACTCAAGGATTACGATACTCGACGTAAGCTTCATCACGCATTGAACGTAACCATGTTTCCATTTCTTCATCAATTTTACGCTGGCGAATTTGTTCTCGCGCTTTTCCACGTTGATATTCTTCCGCCATATTTTCTTCTCGACGATCGAACACTTTGATTAAATGCCAACCAAATCGACTTTGAAAAACATCGCTCATTTCCCCGACGGCTAAGGCATTCATTTTTTCTTCAAATTCAGGAACCATCACGCCAGGACTTACCCAACCTAAGCTTCCGCCATCAATGGCAGAGCCCGTATCGTCAGAATTCGCTCTGGCTAGCTCGGCAAAGTCTTCACCATTAACAATACGTTCTCTCAGTGTTTCCAGCCGTTTTTGGGCTTCTTCATCTGTTGTGAGTTCGTTGGTTTTAATCAGGATATGACTGGCTAATGTTTGTTTGACAAGATGCACATCTTCACTTTTTTTGTCTTTCACTCTAACCAAGTGATAACCACTACCACTACGCAAAGGTTGGCTGACTTCACCGATACTTAATGTGGGTACCACATCAGCAAACAATGATGGAAGCTCGCCCTGTTTGCGCCAGC
>NZ_DIAC01000034.1:2916-6348 GCF_002414625.1 Methylophaga sp. UBA5088
TCAGCCTAACTCACCGCCTTCCAAAGCATTTTGACCATCAGAATATCCCGCAGCGACTTGAGCAAAATCACCGCCTTCGTTCAATAATGCTTGAACTTTCTCTAACTTCTCCTGGGCTGACTGAACTTCTTCAGGTGAAGCGGCTTCGGGCATACTAATGAGAATATGTTGCAGCTCATACTGAACTTGGCCACCCTCTTGCACTTTTTGTGTAGCAAGAAAATTATCGACTTCACGATCGGAAACCACAACGCGGTCTTCGACCTGGCTCTTACGTAATCTTGAAATGATCATTTCATCGCGGATCGTTTCTCTGAATACGCTAAAGTCATAACCATCTTCTTCTAACACATCTCTGAACTGTCTCAATGTCAGTTGATTGTTATCCGCGATCTGCTTGAGGGCAGCATTAAGAGCATCATCCCCGACTCGAATCCCCACTTTATCTGCTTCTTGTATTTGCAGACGTTGCATGATTAATCTTTCAAGCACTTGCTTACGTAGAACATCACTGGGTGGCATTGCAGCATCACGCTGACGGATCTGTTGACGAACCGTTTGCTCCATATCCTGCAAGTCACTTTCAAGAATGACTTCATCATTGACAACTGCAACAATCCTATCCAGAGATTGAGCCCAAACATTGGTTGCCAGCAATAAACCGACAATCAGATACTTAATCATTAAACTCTATTACTCCAAAATTTATTTTTTAATTGGTTTCGTATAAGTCAGAAATGAATCGACTTGCGAATGGCTCAAGGAGTTCATTCTGCTTCGAAGCCACGAATACTGCGTTCTAGTAAGCTATCAGATTTTTGACCGAAACTACCTAAGCCTTTTAATTCTATTTGTAGGTAAATCGCTGTATTGCGCTCTTGATCGGAAACATCGTTCACATAATCACGCATAACTAGGCGTGTTGCCCAGCAGCAACTGTCATATTGTAAGCCAGCAATTTTTTCCAACGTTTCACCTTGATCGATAGCATGATACCAACGACCAAAGAATTTCCAACGTTCTGATAATGGAATCTGCGTGGAAATATCAATTTGTTCCAATGACTCTTCAATACCATTATTCGGTGTTGGGTCATCACGACGGTAACGATGAGAAATATTGAAAATACCACCGCTATCATTTTTATAACGCAATCCTACTGATGACATATTCGACTTCAAGCCGCTTGGGTCCCATTGAAATTCACTATTAAATGACCACTCATCGCCAATGTAGGCCACAGCCTCTGCCACCATATCTGAGGTAGAATCTCGTTCAGCAATTGTGCCATCTAACATGACACGCTGATCAGTGAAATATCGAATCTGACCAACCGTTAATCTCAAGTTCTCTTTACCTGACTCTTCATCAATAATTCGACTGGTGACAGCCAGAGTTAACTGATTGGCATCACCAATTCTATCTCGACCAATAAAACGGTTGTGGGAAAATAGGCGTAGTGAGTTGAACGTAGTCAAACTGGTATCAAAGTCAGGAATATCAGTTTGATCCCGCTCAGGCACATACAAATAAAATGCGCGAGGTTCCAGTGTTTGGATGTAATTATCACCCCACGCTGTCATTTCACGGTCAAAAAACAAGCCTGTATCAAAGCTGGCTATCGGTAAAGTTCTTGTCGCACTATCATCGTAGGTATTGGTATTGTCGTTTTTCAGACTGTATTGCGTATGGTTTAAGGCTAACCTTGGCGTAGCAAAGAATGCGGCCGTGCCCATAGGCATGCTGATTGCTGGTTCGATGTTAATGCGCTGACCATCCACTTTTTCATTGTGATCAAATTCAACGTATTCACTGTCTAACTCATATGTCAGACCTAATGCCTGATCGGGTAAATAACCTTTCAAAACCAGCTGTGGTAAGCGTTTATATTGCTCTTCCACATCATCTCCCAAGGTCTGGTAACCCTGCGCTCTGGCGGTAAAGCTCCATATATCACCGCTATAGCCTGTTTCCACATTTCTATTTAAATAGGTGCGGCTGGAGAGGCTCAGCCCTGAGCCAAAGTCTTCAAAATATTCGTCATCAGAGACATAGTTGTAATCAACGATTGCTCGCCAACGGTTATCGAAATAACTTCTGTGCTGCCATGAAAATAGTTTTCTATCTTCCTGGTAGTGTGGGTTGATATCTTCACCATTGGTTTGCAAATCATCTGAATTCAGGTAGGTTGCTTCAACTTCACCCTCTCCTGACTCAAATAAGTATCGGAACTGTCCACCCAGCATCAAGCCTCGATCAGACATATAACGTGGTGTCAGCGTGGCATCCATATTCGGTGCTATATTCCAGTAATACGGTGTAAGAACATCAAAGCCGGTTTTATCACTACTACCAACAGAAGGAATCAAAAAGCCTGATTTTCGTTGATCATTTAAAGGAAAGTTGATGTAAGGGGTATAAAAAACAGGCCATCCGCCCATCCTGACCACAACATTTTTTGCTTCACCCACAGCCGTTTCATGATCTAAATGGACGGTATCCGCTTTCAATTGCCAAGCATCACTGCCTTCAGGACATGTTGTATAAGTGGCATCATCAAGATCTGTGGTTTTCTGACCTTTTCTTAATATATGCGCTGCTTCACCTCGAGCATGCATTTGACGGATGTGATATTGCGCATTCAGCATCTGCCCTTGAACATTTGCTACAGACCATTCGGCCTGCTCGGACTCAATCACCATTTCACTATCACGAACACTGACATTGCCACTCGCTCTTACATCGCCACTGTTGCGGTTGTAGGTCGCTCTTTCAGCACTCAGTAATTGGTTATCACGAAGAATATCAACGTTACCAGAAAATACAGAGGTGCCATTCTGTAACAGTTGTACTTTGTTAGCTTTTACGTCGACGGGCGATTCATTCTCGGAAGCTGCTTCAGTAGGAATGGGTAAAAATTGATCTTCATAACCAAAGTGACAAGTTAATCCTTGCTCTTGTTGCGCAGATGCGACGCCAGCTGATAAGGATAGTAACAAGGTTGATAATAGCTTCTTTTTGCGCATGTTCATCCTCAAGCTGCAGCTTTAGCCATGATCGACATCCTGACCTAGTGATAAATAACCCACAATTTATCGCATATTAATGATGAATCGGCAAATTGTAGCGTGATGTGGATTAAGCAAAAATGACTTTATCTAAACAAGCTCAAGTACTTAGTCTAATACTGACCTTATTGCCTTAAACCCGGTTCAAGATAGATTCCGTTTATATCGCAGTGAGATTGAAATTAATTTGTCATGAAATGTTGACAGCATCCAACTCAGTCCCTATGATATGCGCTTCCTTTCGGGGCTATAGCTCAGCTGGGAGAGCGCTTGCATGGCATGCAAGAGGTCGGCGGTTCGATCCCGCCTAGCTCCACCAAAAACCGAAAGAAAAAGTTTTAGGTCCCCTTCGTCTAGAGGCCTA
>NZ_DIAC01000008.1:0-4457 GCF_002414625.1 Methylophaga sp. UBA5088
AAGGCAGCAAATTCGACCAGGACTTTCTTTTTGCCAAAGTTGTTGGTCACCTGACTGATAGTCAGACAGTTCGTCTGAGTTATCAGAAACGTACCGATGATGGTGAAAGACCATTCAGACCGCAATGGCCTGTTCTTTCCTGGAATCCACTAGCTCCTCTAGAGCTGGAACGCGAAACCGTCACGTTCAATTATGAATTGAACCCTATTGATAACCCATATCTTGATTTGGGCCTTACTGTGTATAACATCGAGTCAGAACTGAAGCGAACTGGTGAACGAGATCCTTACATCGGGACAGGTGAAAGCAAAGGTCTCGATTTGAGAAATACTTCGATCTTCGGGATGCACAAAGTGACTTACGGTATTGATTACCGTGAGGATGAAACTTACGCAGGGCCTCCGAGTGACGAGCGTGCACTGAAGGAAAATGTAAAAGTTAAAGGTGTTTATATTCAGGATGATATTCAAATCACCGATGCGCTACTTTTAAGTGCGGGTCTGAGATACGATGACTATGAACTGAATGATGCTGATAATCAAAAGTTTGAGGAAGATGAAGTCAGTCATAACATTGGTATTAACTATCACTTTACTGATAACTGGAGTGCTTTCGCCTCTTATTCGGAAGCTTTCAAAGGACCTACATCTCAGGATGCTTATAAGCTATTCGGTAGCTATGATGCAGACCTAAAACCAGAAGATGCCGACAATACTGAATTTGGTGTCGCCTATGAATCAAGAACTTGGTTTGGATCTGCCAAAGTTTATCGTTCAAACATTGATGACATCATCGCTGATCGCGTTGGTGGAGGAGCGGCGGCTGGAACAATCTTCGAAAATGTGGGCGATCTGGAATCAGATGGTTATGTACTGGAGATTGGTCGTCGTTGGGAAAAATTGATGGGTCGCTTGAGTTATCACCATAATGATATCGAAATTGCTGGCCAGGATGCGGGAGGCTACTCAACAAATGGACAAGCTAACACCATTGGTGACAGTTTGGTTGCTACCCTAGATTATCAGATGAATTCTACCTGGACATTCGGCTGGAATGCACAGTTTGTGAAAAGAGAAGACAATGTTGATTTGTATGCACCTGTCTGGTTACCAGAGGGCACTAAAATAGATAAGCCAGGCTATGCCATACACGATTTTTATGCACAGTGGCGTCCTTCTAGTACAGAAGATGTCGCAATCACACTGACTGTTCGAAATGTCTTTGATAAATATTATCTAGATCATGCCAGCGTAGCTGATATTGCAGATGTGAATGATGGCGTCAGTGGTTTCGCAGAACCTGGTCGTGATGTTCGCCTGAGCGTTGCTTGGCAGTTCTAATTTCCCCAACCGTCTGAATACTCTCAGA
Organism: Methylophaga sp. UBA5088; assembly: GCF_002414625.1. Lineage (NCBI taxonomy): Bacteria > Pseudomonadati > Pseudomonadota > Gammaproteobacteria > Thiotrichales > Piscirickettsiaceae > Methylophaga > Methylophaga sp. UBA5088. The sequence goes on from NZ_DIAC01000008.1 coordinate 1,369, forward strand.
CTTTGCTATGAGCCAGATAATGTATGTTATCTGGCTTTTTTTTTGCCTGATGATTCATGACATATGAATTTTGTTGCCATTCTTCTGTTTTTAAAAAAGATACTTTAGCGATGTTTAATTCATTTTTTTTGGGCGATATCGGATAAATAAGAGGATAGCGAGTAAAAATGTCAGCCATTCTGAGAGTGGTAAAGCAATAAGAAATTCAGGCTCTGGAAGTAACCAAGACAAAACGAGTAACAATGCAATAGGCAAGAATAACCCTCTCGATAACGCGATGGCCATAGAGGGAATCGGTTGCTGGATGGCCGTTAAATAAATAGAAAGAATCACATTAACACCATTTATCAAAAATAACGGCCACAATAGAGAAATAAAGTGTTTGGATAATTGCATCGTGTGTTCGGCTGTTTTATCCAGAAACAGGCTGCTGATGTGTTCTGGGAAATAGAGCAAGCACAGTGTCACACTGATACTGATGCAAAGAATACCGATGATGGCTGTTAGCATAAACTGACTGATTCGCTGGGTATTTCGGGCCCCATGATTTTGACTGACCACCAAATGTAATGCATCAGATATGCCGTAATACAGCATCAGACTGATAAAGATCAGGTAATTAATGACGGCAAAAGCCGCGATACCCTCAACATCAAGCCGACTGACTAAAATCCAGTTCAATACCAGGATGACCAATCCCCCAGAGATTTCATTGATAAACTCTGATCTGCCATTAAACATTACGGGTTTTATTTCTGATTTATTATGTTGGATGAATGAAAAAGTTAACTTTTTCTGAGATCGTAAAAAATAACGACTTAACATAATCAGTTGTATGGTTTGTGCAATGGCTGTTGCAGCGGCAGCGCCTTTTAGTCCCCATTCGAATACGATAATAAACACAGCATCCAGAATAATATTAATGATGGCGCCGCTGATTAATGCAACTGAAGCGAGTGTTTGAGCATTATCCTGACGAATAAAGTAATACATCACCATCGTAGAAATCTGAATAAGCAATACAGCACTGATGATCAGAAAATAAGGCCTGATTAACGTTAGTATGGAGGTGGGCGTGCCGAGAAAAAGCAATATAGCGTCAGTGAATAACCAGGAAAAAAGCAGAAAACCAAGTCCAATAACGACAATAATAAGCAGGCACTGGCTAAAGACATCGGATGCTGATTGAAAACGTTTCTGACCAATATAATAGCCCGCTCGAACGGCTCCTCCAATGGAAAACATTAAAGCCAGTCCAAATATCAAAGACAGATAGGGAATCAGTAAATTGATGGCTGCGAGCCCCTGAGCACTGACAAATTGGCCGACAAAAATACCATCTACGATACTGGCCGTAGTGATGGCTAATAAGCCCAAAATGGAGGGGATGGCATAGCTTAAGAAGGTTTTTATGATGGGACCCGTCAGGACCGATTTATCCATGGTAATTATTGTCCACAAAAGTACTGTATTGCTATTGAGATGATCTGACTCAGAAGTCTTCTCAGCCATGAGCGAAGACAGAGTGTCAGACTGGTATTCAGAAGTCACGTTTTTATCTAAGGCGTGTCGAGATTATCGTTTTGTCATAGTGAAATGCGTATAATGTGGGATCATTTGCTGAGCGCGTGACTCAAAGGCCTATATCATCTGCCAGCGGGAACAATGCATGTCATGCAAAATCTATGTTAACTGTTCGGAATGGCCACCGACGTCACTAATGAAAATGTAACTAAATGAACAATATACGTAACTTTTCTATCATCGCACATATCGATCATGGTAAATCCACCATTGCTGATCGGTTTATTCAAATTTGTGGTGGTCTGACTGACCGGGAAATGTCCCAGCAAGTGCTAGATTCTATGGATATTGAGCGCGAACGTGGTATTACCATCAAAGCGCAAAGCGTATCACTGGAATACAAAGCACGCGATGGGGAAACTTATCAGCTGAATTTCATCGATACACCCGGACACGTCGACTTTTCTTATGAAGTATCCCGCTCTCTTGCTGCTTGTGAAGGGGCATTATTAGTCGTTGATGCGGCGCAGGGTGTGGAAGCACAAAGTGTGGCGAACTGCTACACCGCCATTGATTTAGGCTTAGAAGTATTGCCAGTTCTGAATAAAATTGATTTACCTTCGGCAGAACCGGAACGTGTTGCCCAAGAAATTGAAGACATTATCGGCGTCGATGCTATGGATGCTGTACGTTGTAGTGCCAAAACTGGTATTGGTATTGAAGACGTACTGGAAGAGCTGGTGGCAAAAGTCCCTGCGCCAAAAGGTAATCCAGACGCACCTCTTAAAGCCCTCATTATTGATTCCTGGTTTGACAGCTACGTGGGTGTTATTTCATTGGTACGTATTGTCGATGGCTCACTTAAGCACAAAGATAAAATAAAAGTCATGTCGACAGGGCAGGAATATCAAGTCGATCAAGTAGGTACTTTCACACCTAAACGCACACCATGTAACGTGCTGGATTGTGGTGACGTGGGTTACGTCATTTCAGGGGTCAAGGAAATTGATGGGGCACCGGTAGGTGACACCTTAACGCACGCACACCATGGTGCAGATAAAATGCTGCCCGGTTTCAAAGAAGTAACCCCACAAGTCTATGCCGGTATTTTCCCTGTCAGCAGTGATGATTACGAAAACTTCCGTGAAGCCTTGTCGAAATTACGCCTAAATGATGCTTCATTATTTTATGAACCTGAAAGCTCACAAGCCTTAGGATTTGGTTTCCGTTGTGGTTTCCTGGGGCTGTTGCATATGGAAATCATTCAGGAACGATTGGAACGTGAATACGATCTTGATCTGATCACAACAGCGCCGACCGTTGTGTTTGAAGTTCTCAAGAAAAATGGCGAAGTCGAACGGGTTGAAAATCCATCATCGCTACCTGATGTTGGCACCATTGAAGAAATACGTGAACCTATCGTCAGAGCGGATATTCTGGTGCCACAAGACCATTTAGGCGCTGTGATTACCTTATGCGTTGAAAAACGTGGTGTGCAGAAGAATATGCAGTATATGGGAAAACAGGTTGCGTTAACCTATGAACTTCCTATGAATGAAGTGGTC
>NZ_DIAC01000008.1:4594-6973 GCF_002414625.1 Methylophaga sp. UBA5088
GAATGAAGTGGTCATTGATTTCTTCGACCGTGTGAAGTCTGTCAGCCGTGGCTATGCCTCGCTTGACTATCACTTTGTTCGGTTCGAGCCAGCCAATCTGGTGAAATTAGATATTATGATTAATGGTGAACGAGTCGATGCCTTATCGCTCATCGTGCACAAGGATAGCAGTGTGAGTCGCGGGAGACTGCTAGTCGAAAAAATGAAAGAGCTGATACCGCGTCAAATGTTTGATATTGCTATTCAAGCGGCTATTGGCGGACATATTATTGCTCGTTCTACCGTCAAAGCGATGCGTAAAAATGTATTAGCTAAATGTTACGGCGGTGACGTTTCTCGTAAACGTAAATTGCTGGAAAAACAAAAAGCAGGTAAAAAACGGATGAAGTCTGTTGGTAAGGTGGATGTGCCACAAGAAGCCTTCCTCGCCGTATTACAACTGTCAAAGAATTCATAAAAGGTAGGAAGGAGCGTTATACAGTGAGTTTTCCCGCAATCATGGTGTTACTGGTAGCCGTCACCGGCTTGATTTGGTTAATCGACAAGCTGTTTTGGGCACCAGGTCGTGATAACGATGCAAAAGAACCTGTCGTGGTTGAATATGCACGCTCATTTTTTCCTATCATTCTTTTGGTGTTAGTGATTCGCTCCTTTATCGCTGAACCTTTCCGTATCCCATCGTCATCAATGGTACCTACGCTGCACATTGGTGATTTTATTCTGGTGAATAAATTCTCATATGGCATCCGTTTACCGGTCCTCAACACAAAAATATTAGAGACAGGCGAGCCTGAACGAGGTGATGTGGTAGTTTTTCGTTACCCGGTGAAGAAGAATAAAAGTGACCCTGATATTGACTATATCAAACGTGTGGTAGGCCTTCCCGGAGATAAAGTCGGTTATTTCAATAAAACGATTTATATTAACGGCGAACCGGTTGCACAAGAGCCACAAGAAAAACCTGAAAGCATGATTAATATTTCAGCTCCAGGCTCTGAGTTACGTTCTGAACAGCTCGGTGAACATAATCATCTAATCGTGGTTGAACCGGGTGTTAAACGTGTGGAAGGTGAAACCGTGGTGCCTGAAGGACACTATTTTGTTATGGGGGATAACCGTGATAACAGTAATGATAGTCGTTACTGGGGAACCGTCCCTGAAGAAAATTTGGTCGGTAAGGCCTTTTTAGTTTGGATGAGTTGGGACTGGAATGAGGGCGGCATTGTCTGGAATCGTTTAGGTCAGTCTATTGAATAAGGAGATTGTGATGAAACACCAGCGAGGTATGACATTAATTGGCTGGGTCATTGTGTTGGCCTTGATTGCTTTTTTTGTGACATTAGCGATTCGTTTGGTGCCGATGTATCAGGAGTATTACGGTGTCGTCCAGATCATGGAAGATATGAAGACAGAACTACGTAATAACAATCTCTCGAAAAATGAAGTACAGACACTGCTTTCTAAGCGCTTTAATATCGGCTATATCAGTAGTGTCGAACGCGATGATGTCGAAGTTTTCCGCGGTAAAAACACCGCCTACGTAACGAAAATCGTTATCGACTATGAAGTGCGAAAACCGTTTTTTGCTCAGATCGATCTGGTCGGGCATTTTCATAAAGAAATTGATGTAGAGCCACAGCTATAATGATAACCCAGCGGCAAAAAGCCCTGTGCAAACAGTTAAAAGTAGAATTTAAAGATACCGCATTTTTACAACAAGCCTTAACGCACCGCAGTGCGGATCCCAAAAATAATGAGCGTCTTGAATATCTCGGTGATGCTATTTTGAGTTTTGTGATTGCGGAAGAGTTATTCAACCGTTTCCCTCAAGTTAAGGAAGGAAAATTAAGCCGTCTACGGGCTTCTCTGGTCAAAGGTGAAACCTTAGCTGAGCTGGGGCGCGAGTTAAAGTTAGGGGATGTATTAATCCTCGGGCCAGGTGAACTAAAAAGTGGTGGTTTTCGTCGCGAATCAATTCTGGCTGATGCGGTAGAAGCTATTTTAGGTGCACTTTATCTTGATAGCGGTCTGACACCTGTCAAAGAGCTCATCTTAAGACTATTTGCCGAGCGAATAGCGTCTATTGATGTGACAGAAACGGTCAAGGATCCTAAAACGCGTTTGCAGGAATTATTACAAAGTCGTAAACAGCCTTTACCGCTATATAGTGTTAAAGAATTAAAAACAGACAAGAAACAGCCTGTCTTTGAAGCATCCTGCCAGGTTACCTTGCTGGACAAAGTGGTCGTTGCTCAAGGCAGTAGTCACCGAAAAGCTGAAAAAAAAGCCGCTGAACGTGCCTTAACTCTAATAGAGGGTAAATAATGAATACCACACCATTTCGTTCCGGTTACGTTGCCATTATTGGGCGTCCAAATG
>NZ_DIAC01000008.1:7199-9940 GCF_002414625.1 Methylophaga sp. UBA5088
TGGGCGTCCAAATGTGGGTAAGTCCACATTAATCAACCGTATTCTTGGTCAGAAATTATGTATTACTTCACGTCGCCCACAAACGACCCGCCACCGTATTCTAGGTATTAAAACCACAGACCAGGGCCAGTTTATCTACGTTGATACACCGGGTATGCACAGCGACGGTAAAAAAGCGATGAATCGTTATATGAACCGCGCTGCTGCCGCTTCAATTGACGATGTGGATGTGGTGCTGTTTGTTGTGGAAGGACTGAAATGGACGGAAGATGATCAGCGCGTCTTGAAACGTATTCAACAAGATGCACGCTCTCCAGTCATTTTAGTGTTAAATAAAGCCGATAAACTCTCAGACAAATCAGATTTATTACCACAGATACAATCACTTGCACCACAATATGATTTTGCGGCTGTTGTGCCTATTTCTGCACGGAAAGGTATGAATACAGATGTACTGGAGCAGGAAATTGCCAAGTTAATGCCTGAAGGCGAGATGATCTTTGATGAAGATCAATTAACCGATCGCAGTTCACGCTTTTTGGCGGGTGAAATCGTACGTGAAAAATTATTCCGTTATCTCGGTCAGGAATTACCTTATTCACTCACTGTAGAAATTGAACAGTTCGAGGAAGAAGAAGGCATGTATCGAATTGGTGCTGTTGTTTATGTTGAGCGAAGCGGTCAGAAGTCGATTGTGATTGGTAAAAAAGGCGAACAGCTCAAGCTTATCGGTCAGGATGCTCGGCTGGAAATGGAACAGCTATTCGGTTGTAAAGTGTTTTTACAGATATGGGTCAAAGTGCGTGAAGGCTGGTCAGATAATGAGCGCATGTTAAAGAACCTGGGTTATAACGACGACCTATAGGTAGCTTGTGGAGCTGACGTCTGCTTTTGTTCTGCACCATAGACCCTATCGTGAAACCAGTTCACTGGTCGATGTGTTAACGCAGGATTATGGGCGAGTGAGTCTGGTCGCTCGAGGTTTACGGCAAAAAAAGAAACGCAGCTCATCGATACAAATATTTCAACCGCTCTGGCTCAGCTGGTATGGCCAAGGTGATTTAGTGACATTGAGTCACATCGAAGTGGATGAACCCAGTTATCGTCTTGTTGGTAATGCCAGCCTCTGTGGCCTTTATATGAATGAGTTGCTCGTCAAGTTATTACCTCTTCATGAAGCGGAACCAGAGATTTATCTGGCTTACCGTCAGGCGCTGTCTTCACTCCAACAAAAAAGCAATGAACAGATTACCCTGCGATTATTTGAAAAAGCGCTGCTCAGCCATCTAGGCTATGGTCTGGCATTAACGGTGGATGTCGATTCTGGTCAGAATATTGAAGATGAAGGCATGTATATTTACCATCCAGATAGTGGTCCACGCCGTGTATTTGGTCAACAGCTTGAGAATACGGTATCTGGACGCAGCTTACGTCATCTTGATCAGGAAGCGGAATTTGATGATGTGAGCCTGAAAGAAATCAAACATATGATGCGGTCAGTGATAAATTATTACTTGGGCGGCCGTCCTTTACATAGTCGTCAGTTATTTGCTGGGCTTAATCAATTTACAACAAAAACAAACTGAGTTTGGAGATTCATGTCTATTTATCTAGGTGTCAACATCGATCACATCGCCACACTGCGTCAAGCTCGTGGAACACGTTATCCTGACCCCATTCAGGCAGCGATTGAAGCAGAGCAAGCAGGAGCGGACAGTATCACATTACATTTACGCGAAGATCGTCGACATATTCAGGAACGTGATGTGGCGATGTTGAGCGATATCTTGCAGACAAAAATGAATCTTGAGATGGCGGTCACTGAAGAAATGTTGGCGATGGCTGAAAAATATCGTCCTGCAGACTGTTGTTTAGTACCTGAGAAACGTGAGGAATTGACAACAGAAGGTGGTCTGGATGTGGCGGGGCAGTTGTCTCGAATGCAGCAAGCGTGTCAGCGCCTTGCGGCGGCCAATGTACGTGTCTCTTTATTTATCGATCCTGATTTGGCTCAAATAGAAGCGGCAGTGGCTTGCGGTGTACCAGTGGTAGAACTTCATACTGGCCGTTATGCTGATGCCGAAACCGATGCAGAGGCCGAAAGAGAGCTTGCCGTGATTGCTGATGCAGCAAAACAGGCTCATGAAAGGGGATTACAGGTGAATGCTGGCCATGGTCTGCATTACCACAATACTCAGAAAATTGCGGCGATACCGGAACTGGTGGAGTTAAATATTGGCCACGCGATTGTGGCGCGTTCGGTGTTTACTGGCTTTCAGGCAGCGGTTCGCGAGATGAAACAATTGATGCAGGACGCGCGCCGGGGATGATCATTGGCATTGGCACAGACCTTGTTCATATTCCGCGAATGCAAGACTTACTCGATAAACATGGTGATAAGTTTGCTGAAAGAATACTCAGTGCCCATGAGTTCAGCGAGTTTAAATTGCAACTTAAACCGGCTAATTTTTTAGCGAAACGATTTGCAGCAAAAGAAGCCGCCGCTAAAGCCATGGGGACAGGATTTCGGGATGGTTTAAGTTTGCGCCACATCAGCGTCAGAAATAATTCACTAGGTAAACCTGAGTTACAGTTCGAAAAAGTGGGACTGGAACTGAAAGAAAAAATGCATATTGATAAGGCGATGTTAAGCCTGAGTGACGATCATGAATATGCGATTGCTTATGTTGTGTTAATGGAAGCAAATTGATGAAATCTTACCCGACGATTGAAGCGTTTAT
>NZ_DIAC01000008.1:10159-13108 GCF_002414625.1 Methylophaga sp. UBA5088
GCGTATTCCCGGCGAGTCGAGTAATACCATTCTGGTGAAACTGGAAGGTAATAATCCAGCTGGCTCGGTTAAAGACCGACCTGTGGTGAGTATGATTCAACAAGCGCAGTTACGCGGTGATATCATGCCTGGCGACACCTTGATCGAAGCGACCAGTGGCAATACTGGTATTGCTTTGGCGATGGTGACGGCGATACTAGGGTATCGAATGATTCTGATTATGCCGGAAAACAGTAGTGCTGAACGTCGTGCTTCAATGAAAGCGTATGGTGCCGAACTTGTTCTGACAGATGGTATGGAGTCCGCAAGGGATCTGGCCTTACAAATGCAGAAAGAGGGCAAAGGCAAGGTGCTAAATCAATTTGGAAACTTTGATAATCCTCTGGCCCATTATGAATCTACGGGGCCTGAAATATGGGCTGATACCGAGGGCGAAGTTACCCACTTCGTGAGTTCAATGGGCACGACCGGCACAATTATGGGGACATCGCGTTATTTAAAAGAACAAAAACCAGCGATTCAAGTGGTGGGTGTGCAGCCGGCAGAGGGCGCCAGTATTCCGGGTATTCGCCGTTGGCCGCAGGCTTATTTACCTGAGATTTTCGAGCCAGAGCGCATTGATATAACAATAGATGTCACTCAAGATGAAGCTGAAAGCATGATGCGACGACTGGCCGCTGAAGAAGGTATTTTTGCCGGAGTGTCATCGGGTGGTGCATTAGCTGCAGCTATGAAGGTCTCTGAGCAGGTAGAAAATGCGGTGATTGTCAGTATCGTCTGTGACCGTGGCGATCGTTACATCTCAACAGGCGTTTTCCCTGCCTGATAATGAGCTATCTGACGCCAAAGTCAGTTTTCTTATGGCTATGTTTATGGTCATTCCCGGTATTCGCTATTAATACGATTCAAATTAGTAGTGAACATAGCTGGGCAGAAAAATTTGATGCGAAAGAGCTGAAGACCTATGTCCAACTTACTTCTGATGGTCTGAAGCTATCAGGGACCGCTGCTCAAATCACCTTAGCTGAACCACTGAATCAATTACGCAATGTGACATTTGAGTGTACAAAAGCAGCTTGGTTAACGGATGCCTTTCATTGTCAGTCAGGTAGTTTACAGTTTTCTCATCCTGAGCTGGGGCAGCAACAAATCCAATTTAGTCTCGATGTCAGTACCGAAGGTGAACAATATCATATCCAGCTAAAAAATCTGAGACTGGATGGTGGTACGGTAAGCCTTGATATTAGTCTTGATGAACAGCGTTGGGACGTGAATATTGATGCTCAGAATATTCCCTTATCAGCACTACAGAAATGGCTACCTCAATTTTTGGATAAACAATACATTGATGTGGTCAACAACTGGCAGCCTCAAGGTCAGATATCTGTTCAAGCACGTTTTGATGGAAACTTGCTGGGAGTATCGTCAGCCACCGCAAAGTGGCAATTCACTGATTTGGGTTTTAGTAATACGACGGCAAGTCAGGTGGCGGAAAATGTGACAATGCAAGGAGATGTCGCCTTAAATAATACGGACAATACCTGGGATATTGTTGCTGCATCTTCATTCACTGCAGGCCAGGTTTATAGTGATCCTGTCTTTGTCGATTTATCTACTTCTGCCATTGAGTTAAGCATTGAAGGCAAGTATGAATCAGGCTTAAATCACTGGACCTTAGCGGATATCAAGTTAACGCAACCAGAACAATTTACTTTAGAGGCCACTGCTGAAATAACAGATAATATGCCGACTAAGGTTGAAGCGAATGTGACTGTAAAAACGCTATCACCATTTTATTCAACATGGCTAAAGCCTTTTATGGTGGGCACTGCCGCAGCTGATTTACAATTGTCAGGTCAGGTTTCATCCTCAATAAGTTGGTCTGACAAGCAGCATCAGCTGAGTGCCACGTTGAATAACGTCAGTGTGGTGGATAGTGAGCAGCGTTACAAGGCGGATAAGCTGAATGGTGAACTGGTTTGGACCAATAGTGATAAGCCTTTAAATGGTTATTTATCCTGGCAGCAAGCCAAACTGTATGCTGTCGATATTGGTGCCGGCAGTCTGCATACGCAAACTGTGAAAAATGGCTTTAAGTTAGTAGAAGAAACGACGATTCCCGTATTGGATGGAGAGCTACAAATAAATCAGCTGAGTTTGCAGCAACAAGAAGATAAACAGATAACCTGGTCATTTGATGGCTTGTTGTTACCGATATCCATGGAGAGTTTAACGCAGGCACTGGACTGGCCGACAATGCATGGTAAGTTATCGGGCGTTATTCCTCATGTGCGATACCAATCTCAGCAATTAACTATCGATGGGGCATTACAAGTTAAAGTCTTCGATGGTACGACAGTCATTCGCGACTTGCGTTTGACGGATCCTCTTGGCGTATTACCACAACTGTATGCCAATATTGATATCACAGAGTTAGATTTAGCACTGTTAACCAAAACGTTTGATGTGGGAAAAATTACAGGTCGTGTGTCCGGAGCTGTTCATAACTTACGATTGTCTGATTGGAAACCGGTCCAGTTTGATGCCACATTAGAAACGTCTGAAGATAATCCGGGGAAACGTGTTATCAGTCAGCGTGCCGTAGATAATTTAACGCAGGTTGGCGGTGGTGCAACAGGCATGATATCCAGAAGTTTTTTACGTTTTTTTGATGACTTTTCTTACAAACGTTTAGGACTGTCTTGTTATTTACGAAATGATGTCTGTGAAATGGCTGGCATCGAAGATGCTGATCAGGGGTACTATATTGTGAAAGGTGGTGGCGGTTTACCACCATGGATTGATGTGATTGGTTATACACGAAGAGTGGACTGGGCAGATTTATTAGAGCGTATCAAAGCGGTACAAAATAGTTCTGGACCGATAATTGAGTAAGGAGAGGTTATGCAAATCATGAAATGGTTAACGGGGACGGTGTCGGGATTAATG
>NZ_DIAC01000051.1:0-8851 GCF_002414625.1 Methylophaga sp. UBA5088
TGGTTTCCTTCAAGTTGTCTCACTTGCTTTAATGTCTCATGCAGGTTTAGCTGAAAGTGTAATGGGCAGGTATCCAGCACGTGCGCGCTGCCAAAATGTTTCCTGATATTGATTGTGCCGAGCTCTCTTGTATTGAGGAGATCTTTCAGTATGGACGGTGCAGTCGCTATCAATTCATGTTTGTGACGATGAATATCAACCACATCATCAGCAACAAATTGATGACCTTCACTAATCAGTTGAAGAGCCAGACTGCTTTTACCTATGCCTGGTGGGCCTTTGATGAGAACACCTAAACCATCAACACAGACCATCACTCCATGAAGTGAGAGGTGTTGGCTAGTTTGAGGCACGATTAATCTTCGTCGATGGAGAGCAGTAACTCAAAAATCTGTTCTGCGCTATTTGCATTGCGCAGTTTCTGGCAGATTTCCGGATCGCGAAATAAAGTCACGAGGCGTGACAAATGTTGTAGGTGATGGTCGGTATCTTCTTCAGGCACGAGTAAACCAAAAGCAATATCGATAGGTTGGTTGTCAACGGATTCAAAAGGAACGGGTGTTTCGAGTGTGAGCATAGCGGCGATGGTATGAGTCAGTCCGGGGACTCGGGCGTGAGGTATAGCCACGCCCTTGCCCAGACCTGTACTGCCTAGTCTTTCTCGTTCTAATAACACCTGAAATATTTTTTCTGCTGTTGTCGCATTCGTATTACTGGCTAACTTCTGACTTAAGTTTTCCAGTACTTTCTTTTTGCTCGTAGCATTGTCATGAAAGCTGATACTGTCAGCGTTAACCAATAATGCGGCAATTAGCATAAAAAAGAATCTCTTATTAGTTGACGTTGTGCTTCATTTCGGCACCGACTGACTGATGATGATCGGTGATTTTATCTTTGTGTTTAATGATTTGACGGTCCAGCTTGGCAACCAGATTCTCAATAGCAGAATACATGTTTTCATTTTCATCTGAGGCGAACAAGTCTGCGCCGCTGACATGAACAGTCGCTTCCGCTTTCTGACGTTGTTTTTCTACTGATAACACAACATGAACATTGGTCATGTGATCAAAATGGCGAGTCAGTTTTTCGAATTTTTTGTTGACGTGATCGCGTAAGCTGTCAGTGATTTCGATATGTTGTCCGCTTAAATTTAACTGCATAATGTTGGACTCCTTTTGAGTGATGATAACTGGTTTTACACCAGTCGTTTACGCTCATTCGATGGCGCAATTGCCAACGTTTCACGATATTTTGCAATTGTTCGTCTGGCGACATTAATACCTTGTTCTCCGAGGATATCGGCAATTTTACTGTCGCTCAATGGTTTTCGTGGATTTTCAGCTGCAACCAGTTTTTTGATGATAGCGCGAATCGCTGTAGCTGAACATTCTCCGCCGGCCTCAGTACTGACATGGCTGGAGAAAAAGTATTTCAGTTCAAAAATTCCGCGAGGTGTATGTAAGTATTTGCGCGTTGTGACCCTGGAAATCGTTGATTCGTGCATTTCCACAGCTTCAGCAATATCGGCCAATACCAGCGGCTTCATCGCTTCTTCACCAAAATCGAGAAAGTCTTTTTGTCTGTCAATAATCGCTTCGGTGACTTTTAATAAGGTTTCGTTGCGGCTTTGTAAGCTTTTCAGAAACCAGCGTGCTTCCTGCAGATTATTTTTCAGATAGGTGTTTTCGGCACTGTTATCAGCCCGATTGATCAGTTGCGCGTAGTGTTCAGCTATTTGCAAGCGTGGGGCATTATCAGGATTAAGAGATAAGACCCACTGACTTTTTGATTTTCTGGCGTACACGTCTGGAACGATATATTCCGTTGTATCTGTCTGGATTTGACTGCCGGGGCGCGGGTTTAAAAGCTGGATAGAGCGAACCAATTCGGTCAATTCATCATCCGACACTTTCAAAGCACGCTTAATTTGGGCGTAGTCGCGTTTGGCCAATGTATCCAGATGTTTATCAATTAACTCTCTCATCAGATCAATGTGAGGTAGACCTGAGGCTTGATACACCCGAAGTTGAATCAGTAAACATTCACGTAAGTCTCTGGCTGCCACGCCGACAGGATCAAAATGCTGTATACGGTGAAGCACGGTCTCGATTTCATCTAACTCTATTTCAGCAAATTCTTCACCTAAGCTTGCTTGGATATCGTCGAGAGAAGTTTTCAGGTAGCCATCATCTTCAATTGAATCAATAATGATAGTCGCGATAGCTTCTTCGATTTCAGTGAAATGAGTCAGTCGCATTTGCCAAAGCAGGTGTTGCTGTAGCGAGTCAGTGCTCTCGTCCTGATTCTCGCGTTCCATATCACCGTCATGAATAACATTGCTGTTACTGGTACTGACGGGTTGATAATCGTAGGTATCTTCCCACTGACTATCTACAGGAAGATCTTCGGGAATATTCTGATTGTCGAGCTCACTGATTTCGCGACTGGTCTGATCTTCGGTGTTTGATTTGCGTGCGTTCTCGTCAACTTCAAAGTCTTCTTCAACTTCGAGCAAAGGGTTGGTTTCGAGTGCTTCCTGAATTTCTGTTTGTAACTCAAGCGAAGACAATTGCAGCAAACGAATGGCTTGCTGTAATTGCGGAGTCATTGACAGACTCTGGCCTACACGCAGCTGTAATGAGGGTTTCACGAGAATTCTTTATGTGTTTTGACGACCATGTAAATATGTTACCGCAAGTCTTATGCCATTGCCTACAGCTACATACAAAATCTTAACTGTAGATTTATTTAATCAGGCCTAAACGATCACAAATGGTGAGTGTCGGGTCAACCTTATTCATGGTGTAGAAATGTATACCAGGTACACCCAAATCGATTAATTGCTGAGTAAAGTCAGTTAAAAAATCAACGGTGAACGCAGTCATTGATGCCGTATCATCGTAAAAAGCTTCCAGTTTCTTGCGAAGCCATCGAGGGATTTCGGCACCACAACCTGCTGAAAATCGAGCCAGCTGGGCATAGTTATTGATGGGCATAATGCCCGGAATGATAGGAATATCAATGCCTTGTTGTTCACAGGCATCAACAAAATAACGATATGCATCAATATTGTAGAAATATTGTGTAATCGCACTATTCGCACCTGCATCCACTTTACGTTTGAAGTTGATAAGGTCATGTTCAGCAGACTGTGCTTGCGGGTGTACTTCAGGATAGGCGGCTACTTCGATGGTAAAGAAGTCACCTGTTTCTTTTCGAATAAACTCAACAAGCTCACTGGCATAACGAAAGTCACCTGGTGCTTGCATACCTGATGGCAGATCACCACGAAGTGCGACAATGCGGTGAATATTATTATTGCGATAGGTATCCAGTAATACACGGATACGTTCTGCGGATGAGCCTACACAAGAAAGGTGGGGGGCGGCATCAATGTTGGTCACTGCATGCTGCTTTTGAATGTCTATAACCGCATCCATCGTATTGTCTTGTGTTGAACCGCCTGCGCCAAAGGTCACTGAGAAAAACTCAGGTTTAAGAGGGGCAAGCTGTTCTCGGACACTACTTAAATTGGCAATGCCTTTTTCCGTTTTTGGGGGAAAGAATTCGCAGCTTAAAGTGAGGTTTTTGGCCATATCCATTAACTTTGATTAGAAAAATGGGCTGAAAACTCAGCCCATTTTTAGATTGATTAAAGATTAATATCTGTAGTGTTCAGGTTTGAATGGGCCTGTTTTTTCCAGCCCCAGATATTTTGATTGCTCGTCTGTCAGCGTAGTCAGGTTGGCACCAATCCGACCCAAGTGCAGTTGTGCGACTTTTTCATCCAGTTTTTTCGGTAATACGTAGACTTTATTTTCATAATTGTCTGTATTTTGCCATAACTCGATTTGGGCCATGACTTGGTTAGTGAACGAGGCTGACATCACAAAGCTTGGATGACCGGTTGCACAGCCAAGATTCACCAGACGACCTTCAGCTAACAGAATGATGCGTTTACCATCAGGGAAGATAACGTGATCAACTTGCGGCTTGATGTTCTCCCATTCATATTTACGCAGGGAAGCGACATCAATTTCTGAATCAAAGTGACCAATATTGCAAACGATGGCTTCATTTTTCATCTTCAGCATATGGTCATGGTTGATAACATCGATGTTACCTGTTGTGGTGACGAAGATATCGCCCATTGCTGCCACATCATCCATAGAAACAATACGATAGCCTTCCATGCTGGCTTGAAGCGCACAGATTGGATCAATTTCAGTCACCATAACGGTGGCGCCCATGCCACGGAATGCCTGTGCACAGCCTTTACCCACATCACCGTAACCTAAAACAACGCAGATTTTGCCGGCGATCATCACGTCCGTGGCGCGTTTAATACCGTCGAGTAGTGATTCACGGCAACCATAAAGGTTATCAAACTTGGATTTAGTGACAGAGTCATTGACGTTAATGGCTGGCACTTTCAATGTGCCTGCTTTCATCATTTCATACAGACGGTGAACACCGGTTGTTGTTTCTTCTGACAGGCCTTTCACGTCATTTAATAATTCTGAATATTTATCATGCATGATTTGGGTTAAGTCACCACCATCGTCCAGAATCATATTAGGACGCCAGTTGTCTGGACCCATGATCGTTTGTTCGATACACCAAACCGCTTCTTCTTCTGTCTCACCTTTCCAGGCAAATACTGGAATACCTTGATCAGCAATTGCGGCTGCGGCATGGTCTTGTGTCGAGAAAATATTGCATGATGACCAGCGAACTTCAGCGCCGAGTTCGACTAAGGTTTCAATCAATACGGCTGTCTGAATCGTCATATGTAAGCAGCCGGCGATACGAGCACCTTTCAGTGGCGCTTGGCCAGCATACTCTTCACGTAAGGCCATTAGACCTGGCATTTCGCTTTCAGCAATTTTAATTTCTTGATGGCCCCATTTAGCCAAGCTGATGTCAGCAACTTTATAATCAGGGGTTAAATTTTCGATTGGTGATTCCATTGTTCGTTTCCTCAAATTCTTTTATAAACCGGCAGCGTCGCGTAATACATCTGCCATATCTGTTCTTTCCCAGCTAAAATCAACATCTTCACGGCCAAAGTGACCATAAGCCGCTGTTGGTTGGTAGATAGGTTTGATTAAATCGAGCATCTTAATTAAGCCAACTGGTCGTAAATCAAAGTATTCACGAACCAGGGCGACCAGTTTTTCTTGAGAAATTTTTCCGGTACCAAATGTCTCTACACTGATAGAGGTCGGATCAGCCACACCAATGGCATAAGACACCTGGATTTCACAGCGATCGGCTAAGCCTGCGGCAACAATGTTCTTCGCTACATAACGACCTGCATAAGCCGCACTGCGATCGACTTTTGATGGGTCTTTACCAGAGAAAGCACCACCACCATGACGAGCCATACCACCATAGGTATCAACGATGATTTTTCTGCCTGTCAGACCACAGTCGCCGACAGGACCACCGATAATAAATTGTCCGGTAGGGTTGATATGGATTTTTGTATCTTTAGTTAGCCATTCAGCGGGCAGTGTGGGTTTGATAATGCTTTCCATCACCGCTTCATGAAGACTGGCTTGTGAAATATCCGGGCTGTGCTGTGTGGATAATACAACGGCATCAATACCAACAGGTTTTCCATCTTCATAGATGAATGTCACCTGACTTTTGGCATCTGGACGTAGCCAGCTTAACTCGCCATTTTTACGAACCTCTGATTGGCGTTTTACCAGACGGTGTGCGTAAGTAATCGGTGCTGGCATGAGAACATCAGTTTCGTTACTGGCATAACCAAACATTAAACCCTGGTCACCCGCGCCCTGATTTTCTTCTGTGTCTCTATCAACGCCCATGGCGATGTCAGAGGATTGTTTACCAATCAGAGACATAACCGCACAGGTTTGACCATCAAAACCCACATCTGAGCTGTTATAACCGATATCGGTGATGGTTTTACGAACAACATCTTCGAGATCGACCCATGCTGAAGTACTGATTTCACCAGCAACGATGGCGGTGCCTGTCTTTACTAATGTTTCACAAGCCACGCGAGCATGGAGATCTTGGCGAAGAATTTCATCCAAGATGGCATCTGAAATTTGATCGGCAACTTTGTCTGGGTGGCCTTCCGATACAGATTCAGAAGTGAAAAGATAATTGCTACTCATAGTCAACTTCCTCATTACAATGAGATTGTGGTAATGATAGTTGTGCTATTTGAGGGGGAATAAATCTCGCTCATTACTATCAGTTACCTGTTAATAATGAACGCAGTTAAATAATGGAGTATTGAATAAGCCTAGCAGGTTAACCACCTGTTGCAGCGTTCCTTATTCGAAATGACATATTAATCTATATAGAGAATTTTTCAAGCTTAATTATCTTCACAAAGTCGTCACACAGCGTGGTCTAGAGCGTTAATCGGTCTCCATTTTGTTTCAGCCATAGCTTATGTTCTTTGTATGTAGGACAGATGTCCGCTACCAACTGCCAGAAAGCCTTTGAATGGTTATGATGCCGGAGGTGACAAAGCTCATGAAGGATGACGTAATCAATGACTTTGTCAGTGGCCATGATAAGTTTCCAATTGAGCTGAATATCGCCCGAGCGATAACAGCTTCCCCAGCGAGCTTTATAGGTTTTTATGGTAAGACTTTTAGGAAAGAACTGATACGCTTCCGCCAATTGAAAAAATCGTGATGTCAGAATTTCATTAGCCTGTTGCCGGTACCATTTTTCCAGTTGACGTTTAATACCTTCTGCCGATATATCTTTTTTCTTGGTATAGAGCTGTATGCGATTGTCGATGTGTTTAATGGTATTTTCAGCGCTGCTGGTATGAATATCTAATTGATACATGTTCCCTAGAAATAAAAAAGACTCCCCATCTGCGTAAACGGTGTCTCTGGTGACTGGCAGTTGTTCAAGTTTTTGTTTTATCCACGCCCTTTTTTTATCCACAAAGTCTTGTGCTGTTTTGACTGCAAGTGTCGTTGGTATCCGCACAATGACTTCACCTTGCTTAATAACCAACGCCATACTTTTACGGCGTGAACTGCGAATAATGGTGTAATCAAAGCCTTCAGGGTGTGTATGTGTCATAAATAATCGTTATAAGCAGATTTTTGTGAGCTGATTTGAGAAAATGTCCCATTAATCTACGTCAATTGAATCATGTCATCATCATTATCTTTTATAGACTCCAGAAAATTATCCGTTGCACCCATGTTGGATTGGACCGACCGTGATTTTCGTTATTTGTTACGGCTTATTTCGAAACATGCTTTGCTCTACACAGAAATGGTGACCACAGGGGCGTTGATTCATGGTGATAGACAGCGATTTTTAGCACATGATGCCGCTGAATATCCGTTGGCACTTCAACTGGGCGGTTCTGACCCCGCTGCTTTGGCTGAGTGTGCCAAGATGGGCGAAGATGCTGGTTATAGTGAAATTAATCTGAATGTCGGCTGCCCAAGTGACAGAGTGCAATCGGGCAGTTTTGGCGCTTGCTTGATGGCTGAACCGAATTTAGTCGCTGAAGGCGTAGCGGCGATGAAAAACGCGGTGACTATACCAGTGACTGTAAAAACCCGTTTGGGCATAGATGAGCACGACAGTTATGAGTTTCTGACTCATTTCGTTGATGCTGTATCAGCTGCAGGCTGTAATATTTTCATTCTACATGCCCGTAAGGCCTGGCTTAAAGGCTTAAGTCCAAAAGAAAATCGTGATGTGCCACCCCTGGATTATGAACGTGTTTATCACATCAAAAAGGACTATCCACACCTACACATCGATATTAATGGCGGTATTCATAGTTTGGTGGAAGCCCAGCAGCATCTGCAATATGTGGATGGCGCCATGCTGGGTAGAGCGATTTATCATGACCCGTACCTGCTTATCGATGCGGATGAACGCATTTTTCTGCAAGCGGCTACTGACAAGCCAAGTCGACATGATGTCATTGAAGCTATGTTGCCGTATATCGAGCAAAGAATGAAACAAGGACGACCGCTGAAATCTATCACACGACATTTACTAGGTTTATTTCAAGGCCAACCAGGTGCTAGACGCTGGCGGCGGCATTTAAGTGAGAATGCCCACTTAGGAGACGCAGGCATTCACACAGTTCAACAAGCCTTAAGTCTGGTCGACAAGGTTTAGTTTCTGAGGCCAGTGCCTTTTTTCAACAGATATAAGGCATATACGGTGAGTGCTACGATGAACAACATGATGATGCCAAAGGCTGCCATGATAGGGATATCTGAAATGCCCAGCATACCGTAACGAAAAGCATTGACCATGTACAAAATAGGGTTCAATAGTGAAACGTTTTGCCAAAAGTCTGGCAATAAATCGATAGAGTAAAACACTCCACCCAGATAGGTTAGCGGGGTTAGAATGAAGGTCGGGATGATGGCAATTTCATCAAAACTGCGTGCATAAATCGCATTGATGAACCCACCCAATGCAAATAAAACCGCACTGAGAAATACCATGCTGATGGTAATAAAAATATGTTCCACCGGCAGGTGAGTAAAGAACAGTGATACCAGTGTCACGATAATCCCCACACACAGCCCCCGAGCCGTACCACCTGCGACATAACCTGCCAAAATCAAGTAATTCGGAATGGGTGCCACAATCAGCTCTTCAATGTGATTTTGGAACTTGGCACTGAAGAACGAGGAGGCCACATTTGAATAGGCATTATTGATCACGGCCATCATGATAATGCCAGGCACGATATATTCCATGTAACTGAAACCACCCATTTCACCAATACGGCTACCTATGAGATTACCGAAAATGATGAAATATAAAGTCATCGTAATGGCTGGGGGCAAGATGGTCTGCGGCCATA
>NZ_DIAC01000051.1:8931-11206 GCF_002414625.1 Methylophaga sp. UBA5088
GCTCTGCGGCCATATTCTGAAGAAACGACGGATTTCACGATATAGCAATGTGGAAAAGGCGACCCAGTGTCTTTGGCGACGAGTTGGTGTCATAGGTATTACTCCGACTTCTCAACAAGGTTGAGAAATAATTCTTCCAAACGATTTACTTTATTTTTCATGCTGGTGACTTCAATACCTGTATGACTCAGTTGTTCAAAAACACTGTTTAACGATTCACCACGGTGAATTTCAACCTCTAAAGTGGTGTTATCGATTTGTTGATAATCGAAGCCTTTGAGCTGGAATGTATCGTTTAGTGGTTCTTTGAGGTCGAGAACAAAGGTTTCTTTATCAAGGCGATTGAGTAGGGACTTCATATCGGTGTTTTCAATTATCTGCCCTTTATCGATGATCGCGATATTGCGACATAGACTCTCGGCTTCTTCAAGATAATGTGTCGTCAATATAATGGTGGTGCCTTCGGCATTAATTTTTCTCAAAAATGTCCACATGGAACGACGAAGCTCAATATCAACGCCAGCAGTTGGTTCATCTAAAATCAGTAATCTTGGATTGTGAACCAACGCACGAGCAATCATCAGTCGACGTTTCATGCCACCTGACAGGGAGCGAGAAGGGGTGTCTCTTTTTCCCCATAAACCCAGCTGTTTGAGTAACTCATCTGCTCTTGGTTCAGCTTGGCTTGCGGGCATACCATAATAGCCGGCCTGGGCGACAAGGATATGCTTAACCTGCTCAAAACCGTTAAAGTTAAACTCTTGTGGGACCAGTCCGATATAGCTTTTAGCTTGTTCAGCATCGATGTCCAGGTCCGTATCAAAAACCTGGATAGATCCTGTACTTTTAGTCACCAGTGAGGTGATAACACCGATAGTCGTTGATTTTCCCGCACCATTAGGCCCGAGCAAAGCAAAAAAATCACCTTGCTCTACATCCAGGTTAATTTCTTTTAAGGCTTGCATGCCATTGCGGTAAGTTTTGCTTAGATTCTTGATAGATAATGCTTTCACTGTCTCTCTCAAGCGTGATAAAGGTGGCTAGGTTATCATGCCAACAGCGAGATGAGAATTTTGAAAAATATGTTTAGACAATCCCCTCCCAAAACAATAGATGAATTAATGCGGCGCTGTCAGCAAATCGCTGGAAAAAGCTTAGGTCAGATTGCACAGGAGTTGAGTTGCGCTGTACCTGCAGATCTCATGAGGAATAAAGGATGGGTTGGTCAGCTATTAGAGGCCTGTCTTGGTGCTGATGCCGGTAATCAGGCTGAACCAGATTTTATCTCCTTAGGCATTGAATTAAAAACCTTACCTTTAAACGCCAATGGTGAACCGAAAGAGTCGACCTATGTTTGCACTGTTTCAACAGGCGAATACGAAGCCTTAAGTTGGGACAATAGTTGGGTAAAAAGAAAACTCTCACATGTATTGTGGATACCCATTGAGGCTGACTCATCTATTCCGCTTGCTGAGCGTTACATTGGGAGTGGCTGGTTATGGCAACCTGACCCGTCAGAAGAAAATTTATTAAAAGCTGACTGGGAAGAATTGATGGATCGTTTAACGATGGGAGAGCAGTCTGAACTGACAGCCAGAGAGGGGCAATATTTACAAGTCAGACCTAAAGCAGCACACAGTCGAGTTCTTGCAAAAAGTTCGGATAGTGAAGGCGAAACGGTTTTTATGAATCCTCGCGGTTTTTATCTAAGAACCGTTTTTACCAAGCAGTTACTCGCGAAGGCGTTAAATTGATGGTAACGTTGCAAAATTAATGGACTAATTTTGTTTTACTCGGAAAAGTAGAGAGACATGCTAAACGCACTAGTTATCGATAGCTCACCAGATTTTTGTGAGCATATGTTCAATTTATTAGAGTCGGCTGGTTTCAACGTAGATACCGCCAAAACAGGTGGCGAAGGCTTGGTAAAAGCCGCGGCAGGAAAGTATCGTTTAGTGTGCTGTTCTGACAATCTGTCTGACTATGCCAGTAGTGAGTTTTGTAGTCAGCTCAGAGCTTTGAAGGGCTACGATTTTGCCACGCTGTTAGTGCTAACAGAGCATGATAATTCAAAGATTCTTAAACAGGCACTGTTGGCTGGTGCGACTGATATCTTCAGTAAAAGTGATATGTCAGAAATGGATACTTATCTTTGTCGAATCAGCCAGCGTGAGACACGACAATTAAGTGGGCGAGTTCTATTTATCGAAGACTCCCGGGTACTGCAAACCATTATTATCGATTTGTTGACAGATATGGGGCTGGATGTTGACGC
>NZ_DIAC01000051.1:11357-20330 GCF_002414625.1 Methylophaga sp. UBA5088
GCATGGGAGGCCTTTAAAGGTGGTGACTACGATCTGGTCATTACAGATATTATGCTTGAAGGCAGTATGAGTGGCATTACGCTGGTACGAAAAATTCGGCGTATGCAAAGTGAATATAGCAATGTGCCCATTATTGCTACGTCTGGTTTTGACAATATGTCTCGTAAGATTGAACTATTCCATCTTGGCGTTAATGACTATGTGTCAAAACCGATTGTGCGTGAAGAGTTGAGACAGCGTGTATTTAATCATGTCACCAGCTACCAAACGACACAGGAACTGCGTACCCAGCAAAAGTCTTTACACAGTCTGGCTATGCTGGATGATACGACGGGCTTATTTAATCGTCATGCACTTCGTGAATTCGCAGGTAAATACTTCAGTGAGGCTTACCGCTTTAGCCGTTGTTTATCTCTGGCTGTGATTGATATCGATCACCTCAAAGATATTAATGAACATCATGGGTTTGAACGTGGTAATCAGATGTTAGCTGAGCTTGGTTCATGGTTGAAACGTCATGTGCGTGACGTGGATCTTGTTGCTCGCTGGGCTGGTGATGAGTTGGTTTTACTTTTGCCTGAGTGCGACCTAGCTTCAGCAAAAAATATGATGGATCGCATGGTGCAACGTTTGAGAAAACTCAAACCAGCTGACTTAGACGTGACCGTCAGTGTCGGGATTGCTCAATTACGGCAAACAGATAACGATAATCTCAACAGTTTGTTTGAGTTAGCAGATAAAGCAATGTATCAGGCTAAAATGGCGGGGCGCAATTGCGTTAAAGTGTATACAGAGCCTGAATCTATTCCCGAGTTGAGTGATAACGATTAGCCGTAAAGCTGTTTAAAGAGTTCACACTGGTCTTTGTCCAGCATGAAAATACCGTGGCCGCCATTTTCTAACTCTAACCAGGTAAACGCAATCTCTGGCCATTTATCATCCACAGCGAGATCGGTGTTACCTACTTCAATAAATATCAGACCATTTTCTGTCAAATGATCGGCCGCACCGGAAAGAATTTTTGTGACTAAGGCTAAACCATTATCATCTGCTTCAAGTGCTGAGTTTGGCTCATGTCGATACTCTTCAGGCAAAGAAGCCATTTCCTCTGCTCCCACATAGGGCGGATTACTGATAATCAGATCATATTTTTCATCGGTAGATATCTTTTGCCATATATCCGACTCAAGCAACGTCAGTTGATCCTCTAATCCATATTTCTGACGATTTACTCTAGCGACATCTAAGGCATCAGAACTGATATCACTGGCTGTGACTTCAGCTTGCTCAAAGGCCATTGCCAATGCGATAGCAATACAACCACTACCAGTACACATATCTATAATTCGTGTGATGGAGTCAGGTGCAGCGACCCATGGTTGGAACTGTGTTTCTATTAATTCAGCAAAAGGGGAGCGGGGAATAAGGACACGTTCATCCACAAAAAAAGGTAAACCAGCAAACCAAGCTTCATTGGTGAGATAAGGTAGTGGAATACGTTTCTCAATCCGCTTTTCAATAGCGATGAGTAGGGTCCGCTTCTCATCCTGCGTGAGTCTGGCGTCAAGAAATACATCCGGAAGCGTATCGACAGGAAGATGCAAACTACTCAGTAACAATTGTGATGCTTCATTAAATGCATCCTCATTACCATGACCAAAAAATAATCCCGCTTCATTGAAGCGGGATGTAGACCATCGTAAAAAATCACGAAAAGTATTTAATTCAGATTGAACAGCTAGGTAATCAATCATACGTTTTGTGTGATATCAACAAAGTGACCAGCTATCGCAGCTGCTGCAGCCATAGCGGGGCTGACTAAATGTGTTCTACCACCTTGCCCCTGACGGCCTTCAAAGTTGCGGTTTGACGTCGATGCACAATGTTCACCTGCTTCGAGACGGTCCGCGTTCATGGCCAGACACATTGAGCAGCCCGGGTCACGCCATTCAAAACCGGCTTCGATAAAGAGCTTATCTAAACCTTCTTGCTCTGCTTGTTGTTTAACTAAACCAGAGCCAGGCACAACCATGGCTTGTTTCACACTGTCAGCGACTTTACCGCCCTGAATGGCTTCTGCAGCTTCACGCAGATCTTCAATGCGAGAGTTTGTGCAGGAGCCAATGAATACTCGGTCTAAATAGATATCTGTAATCGGCTGATTAGCTTGTAGCCCCATATATTTGAGCGCTTTTTCCATGCCGTTGCGTTTAACGGCATCTGATTCTTTGACAGGATCGGGAATAGACGAATCAACTGAAACAACCATCTCAGGAGACGTGCCCCAAGTGACTTGAGGTTTAATTTCTTCTGCTTTGAGTACCACGACTTTATCAAAATGGGCGCCGTCATCTGAGTGAAGTTCACGCCAAGCGTTGACGGCTTTATCCCAGTTTTCACCAGAGGGCGAAAAAGGACGGTCTTTCAGATAGTTAATCGTGGTTTCGTCAACCGCAATCATCCCCGCACGTGCGCCAGCTTCTATGGTCATATTACAGACTGTCATGCGACCTTCCATACTCAAAGCCTGAATCGCTTCACCGGCAAATTCGATTGCATAGCCTGTACCACCTGCAGTACCGATTTCACCAATGATAGCCAGAACGATATCTTTCGCTGTGATGCCGGGTTTAACCTGACCCTCGACACGCACTTGCATGTTTTTGGACTTACGTTGAATCAGGCATTGAGTCGCCATGACATGTTCGACTTCGGAAGTACCAATACCAAACGCTAGCGCACCGAAAGCACCATGAGTTGATGTGTGAGAGTCACCACAAACTACCGTCATACCAGGCAGTGTCGCGCCTTGCTCGGGTCCAACAACATGCACAATACCTTGCCGTAAATCATTTAATCCAAATTCAGTGATACCAAATTCGACGCAGTTGCTATCGAGCGTATCTACTTGCAAACGTGAAATAGGGTCAGCAATCCCTTGTTCGCGATGTGAAGTGGGGACGTTATGATCTGGCGTCGCTAAAATTGAATTTAGGCGATAAGGTTTACGTTCAGCTAAACGGAGCCCTTCGAATGCTTGGGGGGAAGTCACTTCATGAACCAGGTGACGATCAATGTAGAGTAAAGCTGTCGTGCCATCTGACTCAGAACGAACGACATGTTGTTCCCAAAGCTTATCGTAAAGTGTTTTTGCTGACATATCTCTATTAAAACCGATTAGTGAGTTATAAGTATCCTGGCATTATACAGCGTCAGAGATGTAAGCTCTATCTGAACTGATGGCAAAAAAAAACGGGTAACCCGAAAGTTACCCGTTTCATTTTTACTGCTAAGGAAAAGTGATTATTCCATATTAGCGTGTCTGTATCGCATTTCTTCTTCTGGAATACCTTTCTCATGGATAAGATGAGAAACGATGGCTTCCAAGAAAATCAATGTCGATAATTCAAACATAGTACCCATAGGCATGCCCTTTGTAGGAGCAAAGCTATCATCGTTACCAATTTGAATTGTCTTGTCCGCTATATCACCAATCGTTGAACTTGCTTTAGAGCAGATTAATACTACTTTAGCTTTCTCCGATTTAGCTTTGTTCGCGAATGAAACCAACTGAGTTGTTTCACCTGAACCTGAGATAACGATTAATAAATCGCCTTCACGGATGCTAGGTGTGCTGATTTCACCTTGAACGTATACGGTGTAACCACTATGCATCAACCTCATACCCAAGAAGTTACCAACAAGACGTGAACGTCCGGCACCTGTAATGAAGATGCGTTTAGCACCATCACACATGGCAACGAATTCAGCTTCAAGAGAACTGTCAGTAGCCCCTAAAATATCAGTGATTTTGTTTACAACTAGATCACGATGCATTGTCATTTTTCTAATCCTTATGCTGCGTCAACTAATGCACGCAGTTCTTTTGCAGATTCAGCTGGAGATGGAGCGCCGTAGATAGCCGCACCAACAACAACGATGTCAGCACCAGCTTGAACTGTGCTTTGGATTGTATCTTTGTTGATACCACCAGCAACAGAAACTTTAACGTTCAGACCTAAACCAGCGATAGTTTTCAGATCTTCAAAAGGTGTTTGACCAGCAGCTTGTGCGTCAAGACCAGTGTGAACACCAATGATGTGTGCACCGTTAGAAGCCGCTTCTTTAGCAACAGCCGCTTTATCTTCAACACCGATTAAATCGATTTGAGCTTCAGCGTTGTTTGCGTTAGCAGCTTTGATAACGCCTTTCATTGTAGCCATGTCAGAAGCACCTAAAACTGTAGTGATGTCACCACCAGCTTCAAAGAAAGGAGTCGCTTCGTATTCACCAGCGTCCATTGTTTTCAGGTCAACCAGGATTTTTTTGTCTGGGTGAGCTGCTTTCAATGCTTTAACCAGTTTCAGACCGTTGTATTTGATACAAGGTGTACCGATTTCAAGGATATCGACATATGGCGCTACTTGTTCAGCCAGAGCCATTGTTGCGTCAAAGTCCAATGAGTCAAGAGCCATTTGGATTTCAGCCATGTTACATACTCCTAATTTATAGTAAAAATTATTGTTATCACGCTTGCTTATGTGAAGCGGGACTATATGCAGAAATCAGTGACAAGTCAATTTCACTGACCCTGCTGCATTCGGGCCCACTCACCAATGGAGTGGGCTGAATACGGGGAAATTTAATTCTGACGAATTAGCTTTCCAGTTCTGCAAGACGGTTAGCCAGTAACTCTTCAAGTGTTTCAAGAGCTTTAGCAAAACCATCAATACCTTCTTGTAATTTTTCAGTCGCCATGCGGTCTTCAGCATGCATAGCTTTGAAGGTTTCTTCTGTCATGTTGATGCGTTCAACATCCGATGCTTTCGCATCTTCAACATTTAACTTACGTGGTAAGTCACCTTCTGTTGAATGTAATTCATCCAGTAGGGCTGGAGAAATAGTGAGAAGGTCAACACCTGCTAACTCAGTGATTTCACCGACATTACGGAAGCTCGCGCCCATTACTTCGGTTTCTAAACCAAACTTCTTGAAGTAGTTATAGATTTGAGTAACAGAAACAACACCTGGATCTTCAGCTGGCTCGTAAGAATCACGGCCTGTGTCTTTTTTGTACCAGTCGAGAATACGGCCAACGAAAGGTGAAATCAGTTGGATACCATTTTCGCCACAAGCTACCGCTTGGTGCAGACCAAAGACTAGAGTCAAGTTGGTGTGAATACCTTCTTCTTCCAGAACTTTAGCAGCCATTACACCTTCCCAGGTTGCTGCGATTTTGATAAGGATACGCTCACGTGAAACGCCTGCTGCTTCGTATTGAGCAATCAGGTCACGACCTTTAGCGATAGTTGCTTCAGTATCAAATGACAAACGCGCATCAACTTCTGTAGATACACGACCTGGAACGATATCCAGAATTTTCAGACCAAATGAAACAGCTAAACGGTCAAAAGCCAGAGAAACTACTTCTGACGCGGGTGCATCTGCACCTAATGTTTCACGAGCCGCTTTCAATGTGTCATCAACAATACCTTGGTATTGTGGCATTTGAGCTGCAGCAGTAATCAGTGAAGGGTTAGTTGTAGCATCACGAGGTGTAAATTTTTCGATAGCTTGAATATCACCAGTATCGGCGACAACAACGGTCATTTCCTTAAGCTGATCAAGTAAAGTAGCCATGTTTCGTACCTTTAATTTTTAAGTTAAAAATTAACAGTCAACGTGATATCACGCAGACTGTATGGTTGATTTTTTTGATTATTATGTCGGCAAAGCCGGACTACTGCCCGGCTTTATTCCGTAAATCTTGGGTGCAAGCTGAAGGTTAACTTAACCTTTGCTTTGAATGTAACGTTCAACACCTGTCATTGGTTTAGCTTGTGCTTTGTTACGAATATATTGTTCAACGCTAGTGATAACGGTGACGGTTGTTGCTTTATTTCTGATGTATTTTTCAACACCAGTTAGTTGTGAGCCACTATTCGATTGGTTTCTGATATAACGCTCAACACCTGTCAAACCATCATTCGTTTTTGCTGCTGCTGGGCTGCTTGGCTTAGCACTGCTGGTTGGAGCAGAACTAGGACTTGATGAAAACAGGCTTTTAAAAAATCCACAAACTGATGCTAAGAAACCTTTGTCACTCATAATATTATACCCCTGTTACATTTTAACCCCATCTGCCCAACAAAACGAGGTTGGTGCAACGGGTAAATTACTATTTTAGATTAATCGTGGCAAGTCGGAAGAACCTTAGCATATGCCTAAAAGTCGACTTGATTTGTGACTAACCCATCCTGAATTATTGATATTGGTCAATTAAAATCGTAATTATTATCAATACACATTGACCAATATCTTACCTCATTATTTAAATTAATAAATCAACCAGGTAAGCATGAAAAAAAACGAGCGGTCATTGACCACTCGTTTTATTTTCTTCTTTAAGCAATATTTGCTTATGCTGCGTCAACTAAAGCACGTAATTCTTTAGCTGCTTCAGCTGGAGAATCCGCACCGTAGATTGCTGCACCAACAACAACGATTGTTGCGCCAGCACGAACAGTGTCTTGAATAGTGTTTTTGTTCAGACCACCAGCTACTGAAATACGCACGCCTAAGTTTAAGCTAGCGATATCTTTCAGATCAGCGAAAGGTGTTTGACCAGCAGCTTGTGCGTCAAGACCAGTGTGAACACCGATGATTTGAGCACCGTTACGAGCTGCTTCAGTTGCAACTGCTTTTTTGTCTTTAACACTGATTAAGTCGATTTGAGCTTCAGCGTTGTTAGCGTTAGCTGCTTTGATTACGCCGCCCATTGTCGCTTTGTCAGAAACACCTAATACTGTACAGATGTCAGCACCTGCTTCATAGAATGGAGTCGCTTCGTATTCACCAGCGTCCATTGTCTTCAGGTCAACCAGGATCAGGTTGTTAGGGAATTTGCTTTTCAGTGCAGTAACCAGTTCAAGACCGTTATATTTAATGCAAGGTGTACCGATTTCTAAGATATCGACATAAGGAGCAACTTGCTCTGCAAGCGCGATTGTTTGATCGAAATCCAGAGAATCCAGTGCCATTTGAATAAGTGCTTTTGCCATGCTGACATGCTCCTAATTAATTTAATTTATGAGTTATTACGTTGAAAATACGCTCGCAGACTATAAAGCAGATTTGCAGATGCTGTCAATTTTTGACTTGATCTCAACATTTAGCTTCTTTTTTATTACTGGACACAATGATTTGCATTATGCGACTCTTTTTGACCAAATTACATAGTTGCGAGGATCTATTTTGAATACAGAATCTGCGGTCTGTTTGGATAATGTAGCTGGTCTGATTATTGACATGGATGGGGTGCTTTGGCATGGCAATAAACCCATGAAAGGAGTGGAAGCGTTTTTTCAACTATTGAGAAAAAAACACATACCTTTTGTTTTGGCGACAAATAACGCCAGTTTGACTCAGCAGCAATATATAGAAAAATTAGCCTCAATGAATATTGATGTCGCTGCGAACGAAATTCTCACTTCCAGTATGGCCACAGTTAGCTATTTGTGTGAACACTTATCAGCAGATAAAAAACGCGTTTTTGTAATCGGGGAGGATGGTCTAAAACAGCCCCTGCGTGATAATGGATTTGTGCTGACAGAGTTATACGAAGTAGATCAGCCTGAAAAAGGTATCACAGGGCGAACAGCAGATATTGTTGTGTCAGGACTCGATCGCCACTTAAGTTGGGATAAATTGGCAACGGCAACCCTAAATATCAATGCGGGTGCTGCCTTTTATGCAACAAACTCAGATGCCACATTACCTACTGAGCTCGGTGAAGTTATGGGTAATGGGGGCGTACTTGCTGCACTCGAATCTGTGACCGGTGTCAAGCCGATATCAATTGGAAAACCAGCGCCTATTTTGTACGAACAGGCTTTGAAAATTTTAGGTACAACAAAAGAGACAACCGTTGCGATAGGTGACCGTCTTAATACGGATATTTTGGGTGCTGTTAATGCGGGTATCCGCAGTGTCTTAGTATTAACCGGTGTGTCTTCTGTTGAGGATGTTGAGCAGGTTGATTATCAACCCACATGGATTCTGGATGATTTGGCGGCACTCACCAAGGCCTTGAAAAACTAGCTAGATATAAAAAGGAAGCGAGAGATGAAAAAATTAATCAATGCTGTGGACAGTGTGCTTGAGGAAAGTTTGAGTGGGTTTGCTAGAGCACACAGCGATATTATTCAATTCAATCAACAACCCCACTTTGTTAGTCGAAAAAATAAGTCTGAAAATAAAGTCGCTCTGATTTCTGGTGGTGGTGCTGGTCATGAACCATTACATACTGGATTGGTGGGAAAAGGCATGCTAGATGCGGCTTGTCCTGGACAGGTGTTTACATCACCTACTCCTGACCAAATGATGATGGCTGCTCAGACTGTTGAAGCGAGTGCTGGCGTGTTGTTTATTGTTAAAAATTATGCCGGTGATGTGATGAATTTTGAAATTGCGGCCGAAATGTTGGATTGCCCACATGAAACTGTACTGGTGAATGATGACGTATCCTTACCCAAAGATCACAGTACTGGCCGTCGAGGTGTCGCAGGGACATTAATTGTAGAAAAAATCGTCGGTGCGGCTGCAGAAGCAGGCGCTGATCTAGCCACTTGTAAAAAGCTGGGTGACAAAGTCGTCAATGCCACTGCGTCGATGGGATTGGCTTTAACGAGTTGTACGGTACCTGCCTTGGGTCAACCCACTTTTGATATTACAGATAATGAAGTCGAAATGGGGGTTGGGATTCATGGTGAGCGCGGTCGTGAAATCATGAACTTAACGACTGCTGATGAGTTAGTTCAGATACTGGCTAAAGCGATTGATGAGGATTTGCAGCCAGCGAAAGGACAGAGCGTGTTACTACATGTGAATGGCTTTGGGGCGACACCATTAATGGAGCTGTACCTAGTCTATGATATCGCTTCTCATTTTTTTGAGGAGCGTGGTATAGAAATT
>NZ_DIAC01000051.1:20382-31087 GCF_002414625.1 Methylophaga sp. UBA5088
GAGGAGCGTGGTATAGAAATTGTGCGTTCACTGGTAGGCAACTACACCACATCACTGGATATGGCGGGTTGCTCTGTTACGCTAACATTGATGGATGACGAAATGCTGCAGTATTGGGATGCACCTGTACATACGGCGGCATTACGTTGGGGGATTTAGTTTTTACTTAACTCATCAGCAATGACGCAAAGAATAAGTTGTGATGTACGAGCGCCTGCATCGATGTGACCGCGGGCGCGTTCACCCAAAAATGATGCTCTTCCTTTTGTGGCCAGCATGTCTTTAGTTGATTGCATACCTTGTGTAGCGGCTGTTTTCATATTACTTAGAACCGCCGCTTTGTCTGCATTTTTTTTAGCATCACTTTGCAATGATTGCATCACTGGAATCAGGGTATCCAGCATGGTTTTTTCACCGATATCGGCTTTTCCTCGCGCTTTTATTGACTCAACACCTGCTGAGTAAATAGTGGAAACCGCTGTCAGATCCATATCTCGATCTTTAGCGGCTTTCCCCATACTCACAAACATGGAACCCAGCAATGAGCCTGATGCGCCACCCATAGTAGACATTAGAGTCATACCCATTTTCATGAATGCTGCTGACCAATCAAGCTGAACCAGTTCATCATTCTGTTTAGTCAACGCCTCAAGTCCACGTAATAGGTTGGTGACATGGTCACCATCACCAATAGCTCGATCCAACGCAGAAATCTCCGCTTCATTGTTCAGTATTTCAGATTGAATTGCAGCAAGAAGGGGAGGGAGAAAAGTGGTATCAATCATGTTTAGGCCTGTGAGTTTATCGCAGAGCATAAAAGTACTGAATCCATAGCATCAGGTCAACTGACAACCATCGCTTTATGTTTGCTTCGGAGGTAACGGGTGGATGGGTGGAATGATATCGGCGTTCAATAATAAGCGTCCATACACCACACCTCGCAGTGTAATCATTTTGTCGGCGATCATGTTCAGGCGATTAGCTGGGCCTTGAACTAAAATCACAGAAAGAGTGTTGGTGTGAGTTAAATTGACATTGAGGTTACTGATGACCTCATCAATGTATTCATATTGCAGATCATGTAGGCGCTTCTGTAGGCCGGGTACAGAGTGGTTGTAAACCAGATTAACGGTGCCAGTCATCACGGTATCGCCTTGTTGAGCACGGTGCTCATTGATTTGTAAGTTGATCATGTCACAAATAGCCTGAGAGCGACTTTCAAACCCCCGTTTACTGACCATTTCATCTAAACCTTCCAGCAGACTTTCAGGTAATGAGATACTGATACGACTGACTTTTTCTTTGCTCATGCGAACTCCTGAAGTTTGTCATCATTATTGTCTGGATGGACAAGACTATCACCCCGGCTAAAACCGGGGTGATGTCACCTTATTTTTAGAACAAGTGGCTATAGCGCTCCACTTCCCATGCACTAACCACAGTGTGGTATTCATTCCACTCAGCTTGTTTGTAACGAATAAATTCGTTTCTCAGCTCACTACCCAGGACTTCTTCCATAAACGGATCAGCAGCAAATGCCTGAATGGCTTCGTCCAGCGTTCTGGGTAAGAATTGAATGCCTAATTCCTCACGTTCTGCTTCAGTTAATTCATACAGATTACGTTCCTGGGGTTTACCAGGATCCAGGCCTTCTTTGATACCTTCTAGACCAGCTGCGAGCACCAGAGCGGCTGCAAGGTATGGATTGACAGCGCCATCGGCATTGCGTGATTCACAGCGACCACCACCCATCGGCACCCGAACTGAGTTGGTACGGTTATTCGAGCCAAACGAGTTAAATACCGGTGCCCAAGTGAAGTAAGGCATATCACCCTGGCGAACTAGACGTTTGTATGAGTTTACGGTTGGAGCAAACACCGCACATAAAGCGGGCCCATGTTTTAAAACACCGGCAATGAACTGATAGCCTAATTTGGTTAAGCCGAGGCCATGCTCATCTTCTTCAGGTTTGCACTGGAAAAGGTTAGCTCCAGTCTCCAAATCATAAAGCGACATATTAAAGTGAGCGCCTGTTCCAGTTTTATTTGAGAAGGGTTTAGGCATGAATGTCGCTAATAAATCTTCTTGTTTCGCATACTCTTTTGCCATCATCTTCAAGAAAGTAAAGCGATCGCAGCTGGTAATGGCATCAGCGTAGTTAAAGTCGAACTCGAACTGTGCATTGGCATCTTCATGATCGAAAGAGTAAAGCCCCCAACCCAGATCATCAATGCTGGTGGCCATTTTGTCTAACCAGCTAAAATTACTTAAAAAAGCGCGAGTGTCATAACAGGGTTTTTTCAATTTATCATCTGGATCAGGCACAGACAGGGTGCCATCTTCATTTTTCTTCACCAGGTAAACTTCTGCTTCAATACCCAGATTCATGCCATAACCGAGCTCTTTTGCTTGTTCCAGTACAGATTTGAGTAAAACACGAGTACTGAGCATATACGGTTTTTTGTATAGGGTATTATCGGCTGGCATCCAGGCAATTTCTGGTTGCCATGGTAGTTGAATAATATGATCTAAATCTGGCACAGAGGCGATTTCATCATCATTTGGCTGCTGTCCCAAACCATCGACAGCATAACCGGTATAAAGCTCTGAGCCATGTGCCATATGATGTAAATGCGAGAGCGGGACAACTTTACCTTTCGGTACGCCATGGATATCCACATACGTACCCATGCAGTATTTCACGCCTTTGCTTTTTAATTCTTCTTGTATTTTTCTGATTTCATCATCAGTTTTGATGTTAATCATGAGATTACCCTTCTTTGGTTAATGATTTATAAGAGAGACTGGTGGTAGCTTTGATCAAGCGGCGGTTGTTCCTTAATTGCTCTCATCACCAGTTGAGATAAGTCTTCACACATCCATGAAAAAAGTGCTTCACCCTCAGCTTTTGTTGCAGTGGAGGGTTTACCTGTCACGCCATTTAAACTGGTGCGATTGACAGGATGGCTGAATACACAGCCATCAGTTCGGTCCGGATCATCTGCGTCAACTAATTTATCTTCACGCACTAACTCCGGGTGTAAGGCCATCATCAAAGCGGTTTCGGCTTGATTGGCATGCCAGTCTTCAGCATCGTCGTGATGGGCTTTGCGAACACGTTCCGAAATTTGAGCGGTGTGAACCAAGCCGATCATCAAATCATCATGACGTGCTCTGAGCATTTCCAAGGCGCAACGAAGTGGAGCGGCATTGGTCACATGGCCATTGATCAGTAACAGGCGTTTAATACCGGAAGAGGCTACCCAGTCACCGATATCGGAAATCACATCAATCAATGTTTTAGGATTGAGTGCCATCGTGCCTGGCCATCTTTTAGAATGACCGATAGAACAACCATAAGGCTGGGTGGGTAATAAAATAACCGGTGTCTGCTTTGCTACTTCTTTGCATAAGGTGTCAGCAATAGCGGAATCCATACCACAGCCCATATGTGGTCCATGCTGTTCGGTGGCGCCTACAGGCAGTAAAGCGGTATCAACACCGTTTTTTACAGCCTCAGCTACTTCTTCCCATGTCATTTGTGCTAATTCATACATTAGAGAACGCTCCCAACTTCATCATTTACTGGCACCATGCGGACAAGGTTCAGGTGATCTTCATCATCATCCTGCTTGGGAGGGTGAATCAGTTCTTCCAGTCGTTTTTTAGTGGCGATAAATTCTGGTGATAAAAATTGATCTGGATTTCTAGGTTGAGGTACCGGTACTTCAATCACTTCTTGTACTTCGCCGGGATTGGCTTTTAGCACCAGAATACGATCAGCTAGATAAATGGCTTCATCCAGATCGTGGGTAATGAAAAACACCGTCACATCAATGTTTTTCCATATCTCCATCAGATAAGCCTGCATTTTGCTGCGAGTTTGAGCATCAAGGGCCCCAAATGGCTCATCCATCAACAGCACTTTAGGTTTATTGGCTAAAGCTCTGGCAATGGCAACACGTTGCTTCATACCTCCTGAGAGTTGATGGGGGTAGCTGTTTTCAAAACGTGCTAAACCAATTAAGTCTATCCACTGTCTAGCTTCAGCTTCTGCTGTGCCTTTGTCATAGCCAGATTCACGTAGACCAAACATCACGTTCTGCTTGACGGTTAGCCATGGAAATAAGGTATAACCTTGGAACACCATGCCGCGTTCTGGTCCCGGTTTATCGACGACTTTGCCATCCAGTTTGACTTCACCTTCGGTGGCTTGCTCAAGGCCAGCCAGAATGCGAATCAGGGTGGATTTACCACAGCCTGATGGCCCAATCACACAAACAAACTCACGTTTATGAATGCTCAGATTGATATCTTTTAATGCGGTCACCGTGCCATGTGGGCTTTGGAAGGTTTTACTTAATCCTGTCACTTCCATGGTGACTGGACGTTTTTTGATGCGGGCAAAACGGTCTCGAACAGCATCTGACTGAACGCGATAATCGGGTAAGGTTGGTTCACTCATCTCGTGCTCCTAATTCGCTTTCTGCCAAGGGAAAAGACGACGTCCAAACCAGGCGAGTAATAAATCAATGGTCAGGCCTAAAATGCCGATCATCATGATGGCGGCGAAGACGTTGTCGAAGTTTTTGTAGCGTGCTTGTTGGGTGATAAACCAGGTAATACCTGAGCTGGTGCCAATTAATTCCGCCACAATCAAATAGGTCCAGGCCCAGCCAAGCAGGATGCGGGTGTCGCGGTATAAATCCGGCAAAATGCCAGGTAATACGATGCGAAATAGCATGGAGCGATTATTTGCGCCCAATGTTTGACCCGCTTCCAGTAAGGCTGGGTCCAGTTTTCGGGTGGTATTGGCGACGATCAAAACCTGCTGGAAAAAGGTACCGATAAAAATAATCGCAATTTTTGGCGCTTGATAAATCCCAAGAATCGCCACCGCCAATGCACCAAATGCTGGCGCAGGTAGGTAGCGGAAGAACTCGATAAAGGGTTCAAATAATCGAGAGAAAAAGTCATAGGTCCCAGCCAAGACGCCAAGGGGAATGCCTATGATGGATGACAAAAGGAATCCATAAAAAATAACCTGAATACTGCTCCATAGACTTTCGTGTAACCACAGCTCACTGCTACGTTTGGGTTCGGTGGTAAACGACGTATAGAAAGCGGTGACAACTTCATGTGGCGCGGGCAAATAAATAGGGTTGGCCGGTATGCCTTCTGGTATGGCCTTGCCTGCTGCGGAAGCTTTGTCGAGTTCAGCATTAAAAACCTCTTTATCAACTAGCATTCCTTCACGAAAGTAACTCACAGAGCCGGGTAAAGTGACTTCTACTTCCGGGTGCCAAATAAATGGGACATAGCTGACCAGACACCAAAGAAGAATGGGTAATACAAAACTGCTGATAGTCACTAATTGTCGACTACGCGGCTCAAGCGGTTTATTAACTGAAAAGAGTGACATAAACAGTACCTTTGCTATTTTCAGACAACACGATCCCCTGCCTGGTCATGACATAAAATTTCAGGAAGAGGGGGAGGCACCGGTTGATGAACGGTGCCTATTAGTCTTTTACTCGCCTAATAAAAGAGAAGGATCGATGTAATTATCGACAGTCTGTTTATCGGCATAGACCTTATTGTCGACATTGAATTGATCCGCAATTTCTGTTGAACCATAAAGCGAACCAAAGCCGTCTGCTTTTTTCATAAAGCCTTGAGCTTCTTCTTTAGTCAAAATCTTAGTACCATCGATAAAGTCTTTATACGCCTCGGGTTCAATACCAACGCGAGCAGCCATGATGCTGATGGCATCATCACGTGTTTTTGGATCATTGAGGTAATCAACCGCCATATACCAGGCATCGATCACTTTTTTCCATTCATCGCGGTGAGTTGCCAAGCTTGATGGAGAAACAGCTAACACATCATAAATAAGACCAGGTTCATCGGCACTGGTGTAAATAGGTTTCGATCCTGGCACTAAATCTAATGCCTGACCTGAGTTTGGTTGCCAAGCCCCAATAGCTTCGACCTGGCCTGATGCCAAGACTTGTGGTGTTTCATTTGTGGGCACATTCACTAGTTCAACATCACTTTCAGTCATACCGGCTTTTTCTAATCCGTGCAGCAATAATAAATGATCGACAAAGCCGAGTTCGACGCCAACTTTTTTGCCTTTCAGATCGGTAATGGAGTTAATGCTGGGCGCACCCACAATCATATCGTTACCGTTACTGTAGTCATTAATCAGGATCATGACATTTTGGGCACCTGTGGCACCTGTGACTAGAGCGTCACCATTAGTCATTGTTACTGCATCTAACTGACCCGCAGCGAAGGCGTCCATACTGGCTACGTAATCAAACCATTCAAATTGCACATCCACACCAACTTTATCGAACATTTTCTTTTCGATGGCGATTTCCCAAGCCACCCAACCTGGCCAATCGCTATAGCCAATTTTTAGTGGTTCTGCGCTGGCATTAGCTGAAAGTAATAAACCTGCGAAAGCAGAAAGAAATAGTCTTTTTTTCATTTTAGATACCCCGGTTAGTATTACGATTTACCAATTTGGTAATACTAGGTTTTGCAGTAACTGTGCCAGACCATGGGGCGTTGTATGGTTAGGAGAGAAAAATTGGTATAAATGGATGAGGCAATATTGAAGTAAAACCAATAAAAATATGGCTTTCAGCGGGTTATAGTGAATAGTAAGTGAAATGGTAATAAGAGAAGATCTGATCTTATTGCAGTATTTTACATCGGCTAATTCCAGATGCTTATGCACTAAAAAGACACGTGAATTGATAAAAAGCCCCAAAAGTGCGCGCTGTTGTAGAAGCTAATTTGGAAATGATGTTTATTAAATAGAAGAGGAGGTTGGGATCGCGAAAAGAAGAGTATAAAAAAAGCCCCAACCCGAAGGTTGAGGCTCTTTTATTAAGCTTTGAACCAATTCAAATGAATTGTTTCAGATTAGCTTACCAGCTGATGAAACCACCCAAAGATAATACATCAACTTCATCATCAGATGATTGGTTGTGGTATTCAGTTTCCATTTGTGAGTATTCAGCAACCAATTTAAGGTTGGCTGTTACATCATGGTAGATACCAATAGTTGCCATAGAGTTAGTATCTAAGTCAGCAGCATCACCAAGGCTTGCGTTGGTGTTGTCTCTGTCTAAAGTAGACTCACCGTAAGAAGCGGCAACAAATGTTTGGCCACCAAAACGGTAACCTAACTGTGCGTAGTAACCATCACCGTCACGTGCACTACCATTTGTGTTGAAAGCGCCAGTGCCTAAACCGTTAACGCCTTGACCTTTGCTGTCATAGTAAGTAGCAACTGCTTCAAAACCACCGAAGATTAATTGACCACCAACAGTGTAAGCATCAGAAGTTTCGCTACCTGTAGCATTGCTGTAACGAACGTCTTGAGTCATACCATCTAACCACAGTTTCATAGAACCGCCGTCAAATGCTGTAGCGTAGCTTAAAGATGCTTCATAACGAGCGTCTTTTTCAAAGCCAGTACCAGTCGCTTGTAAAAAGTCATCAGAATCCATTACTGCAACAGCAGCTTTAAAGCCGTTCATATCAGGAGTGGTGTAACGGATTTGTGAGCGCCAGTTAGCGTACTCATAACCCCAACCGATACGACCTAATGAAGTTGTTCCAGTGTTTTGATCGCCAGCTGCTGTGACGCCAGTCGCACCTACACCGTATAAAGTTTGGTCCAACAGGATGTTGTTAGCTGCATAAAGGCCTAGACCTTTACCTAACATGATTTGACCGAATGAACCGTCAACTGTTGCAAATGCTTCACGTTGTTCCATAGCGTCGTTACCGCCTTGGTTTTCGTTGAAGTAGCTGCCATTGTTAGTTGATGGTGAGATAGAAACACGTGCTGCAATTTTAAGGCCATTGATTTCAGGCATTGCCACGTTAAAACCAAAGAATGTAGGTAACAGACCGTTAGCTACTTGTTGGTTGTTTTGATCGAAACCACCGTTAGCGCTGTCTTGGTCGCTAGCGATGAAGAATTGGTTGATGTTACCGTCAACGCTGAATTCGTAGCCGTTTTCACCACCGACAACGATTGTCGCGTTAGCTGCACCAGCAGCTGTTAATGCTGCTGCACCGACTAAAGAAGCCAGTGTTGATTTTTTTAATAATTTCATTCTGTTTCACCTTCTAATTGTTAACAGATTACTTTAAGTCTCTCTCGTAACCGGATATGTCTCGGTTGTTAGCTATTTTGCATATAAAAAAATCTAATGCAACACTTTTACAACAATTTTTTTAATTTTGACGAGAAAATCACATTTCTGTGTTTTTTTTACCACAATGCTTTCGTTCTCTGCTATGCGAAATAACGGAATAATGCGTGATAGGTGTTGCTGTGGGGATAAGAATTTATTGTGGAAATTATGCAACAAAAGTGACAGGCAATAAAAAACCCAGTTTCTTTTCAGAAGTCTGGGTTTTTTATAATCCGTGGTGGCTCGACCTGGAATCGAACCAGGGACACAGGGATTTTCAATCCCTTGCTCTACCAACTGAGCTATCGAGCCGATAAGGGTGCGTATTAAACCTTCTGACAGGTGTGATGTCAAGGGGAAATCATCATTAATTCTATTCCATACTTGTCCGCTTCAGTGGGGCATGCTCTAATGACCAGCTATTTTTATTGATTATTCAATGGATAACTGAATGTCGGCATTAAATAAGAAGTGGTTATGGGCATTGATCATTCTAGCTGCTCTCGCGGTTATTTTCGTCGGGTCGTTTTGGGATAAATCGTGGAACGAGCGACTCGAAGAGTTGGTTTCCAGTCATCAGCAGTTTGAGGATGATGATGACAATGAAGACGAAGAGAATACTAACCAGCCGCTCATCGTCACACTAGTGGATGAAACGATTCCCTACGCGGGCATTGACACGCTCACACTACATAAAACGCTTTTGTTTCCTGAGTTTAAGGCTTATGCAGAAGTCGTGGATATACGCGAACTGATTCAATGGCGTGCGCGATTAAATCAGCTAAGATCGGCCGTCACTATTGCAAGCGTGACTGAAAATGCAAACCGATTGGAGTGGGAACGACTGAAGAAGCTGGCAAAGGGAACTGGTAGTGTGGCCAGTAAGAATGTGATCTATGCGGAAACCAGCTGGCGTGAAGCCAAGGCCAACCTTAACTCTGCGGCATTTCAGCTTGAAGACGCAAAAACAGAGTTGATTCAAAGCTGGGGTGAATCCATTGCAAACTGGGTTATGGATAAATCTTCGAAAGAGCTGGAAAGATTAATTAATCGTCATGACACATTGCTAATGGTGACACTTCCTATCGAGTCATCGTTGCCAGCAGATGTGAATGTGATTCGAGTCTCTCGTGCGGGGGGCCGCGCTTCTGCAAGAAAAGCTTATTTCGTTTCCCCAGCCTATGTCAGTGCAAAACAAATTCAGGGTGAAACGTATTATTTCCGAATTGCGACCGGCAAGCTTCGTTTAGGTATGCGTTTGGATGCCTGGATTCCAGAAAATAGTGATCCTGATTCAGGCTTTCATATTCCAGACGAGGCTATTGTCTGGTATTCGGGACAGCCTTGGGCTTACATCCAATTGAATGAAGCAAGCTACAAACGTATACCTTTAAGTGAGGGCAAGTTGGTCGCTGGCGGTATATTTACACAAAACGAATTTGAAGAAGGTAATGAGGTCGTGATTTCAGGGGCTCAAATGTTGTTATCAGAAGAGTTCCGCTGGCAGATTCATGATGAGGACGATGATGATTAAATGCCGCTTCTGTTTTAGTCAGCTGATTGAGGTGAGTCTGCATGCTATCTAAAGTCGTTGCTTTTTCGGTACGCTTTCGTGGCGTGGTGGTCGCTCTGGCTTCGATGTTACTTATTTATGGTGTCTATAAATTATCTCACTCCAGCTTAGATATTTTTCCAGAGTTCGCCCCCAAACAGGTCATCATTCAAACAGAAGCCCAAGGCCTAACGGCTGAGCAAGTAGAAGTCTTGGTGACGCAGCCTTTAGAAAATGCGCTGGGTGGTCTAGTGGGGATGGAATCAATCCGTTCTCAGTCTATCCCCAGTCTTTCGGTGTTGACGCTAACCTTTTACGACAATACGGATATTTATCTGGACAGGCAGTTAGTATCTGAGCGCTTATTGGGGTTAAAAGAAGTCTTACCGGCTGGCGTGGGCGCTCCATTGATGGTGCCATTAGAATCCTCATCCGGCACGATTATGACCATAGGACTGACGTCTGATTCGCAAGACTTGATGACATTGCGCTCGCTTGTAGACTGGACATTGGCTCCCAGGTTGCTGAGCGTCGATGGCGTGGCAGATATTAATGTGTTTGGCGGTCATGAACGTCAATTACAAATTCAGATAAAACCCGACAAATTAGCGAAATATGGTATTTCGATCGATGAAGTGACGACAGTCGCGCAGCAAGCTACCGGCATTATGGGCACCGGCTTTGTTGAAAACCAGAATCAACGAATGACCATTCAAGTCAGCGGACAACCGCTCAATGCCACACAGCTAGCCAAAGTTGTAGTGAGAAAAGAAGGTAATACTGTTCTGCGACTGGGTGATATTGCGTCTGTAAAAGAAGCGCCAGCACCAACCATTGGTGGTGCTGCTATCGGTGGTAAACCTGCCGTTGTGTTAATGGTCATTGGTCAATACAAAGCGAATACACTGGCAGTAACCGAAGGCATTGAGGC
>NZ_DIAC01000051.1:31259-34687 GCF_002414625.1 Methylophaga sp. UBA5088
AAGGCATTGAGGCTGCTTTAGATGAGTTCAAAGATGGTTTCGGTGCTGAAGGCATTACCTTGCATGATGATTTATTCCGACCTGCAAACTATATCCAGACATCACTCGTCAATATCCAAGAACATTTGATGGTCGGTGGTGGACTGGTCATGCTGGTGCTGATTTTATTTTTATTTAATATCCGTACCGCTGTGATCTCCATGACAGCTATCCCTCTCTCTTTGTTTGCAGCCATGATTGTCTTGCTGGAATTTGGCATCAATATAAACATTATGGTCCTGGGTGGTCTGGCCATCGCACTCGGGGAAGTGGTCGATGATGCCATCATTGATACCGAAAATATTTTTCGTCGATTAAGGCAAAATGCCCTGCTAGCAGCACCTAAGCCCACCATGGAAGTGGTGTATGAAGCGTCAATGGAAGTAAGAAGTTCAGTGGTTTATGCCAGCTTTATTGTGATGCTGGTCTTTGTGCCATTATTGACATTAAGTGGGGTTGCCGGTCGTATGTTTGAGCCATTGGGTGAAGCTTATATTCTGGCCATTTTTGCCTCACTAGCCGTGGCATTGACGGTCACGCCAGCGCTTTGTCATATCTTGCTGACCCGAGCAGGAGATGTCAGTCATGACGAGCCACCCCTGATTCGAATGATCAAACCTATATATGGTCGTGTGCTATCTGCGATAAGCCATTTTCCAAGACTAACCTTGCTTGGTGTGCTGGGTTTCTGTGTAGCGGGATTATCGATATTACCGTTCTTAGGAGGTAGCTTTTTACCGGAACTTCGTGAAGGTCATTATATTATTCATACCGCAAGCGTACCGGGAACATCTATAGAAGAGTCGTTGCGAATAGGTGGTCGTATAGAGCAGCGGGTGGCAGAAATACCCGGTGTACGTTCAACCTCACAATGGGCGGGTAGAGCAGAACGTGGTGCTGATACGTTTGGCACACACTACAGTGAATATGAAGTGGATCTTGAGCCGATGGATGGGCCCTCTCAGCAGCGGGTACTGGATGAAATTCGTGAAATATTAGAAGCGTTTCCCGGCGTGAACTCGGAGGTGAATACATTTTTAACAGAACGTATTGATGAAACTATTTCCGGTTATACCTCACCTATTGTCGTCAATATCTATGGCAAGAACTTGGATGCGTTGGACCAGACTGCACAAGAAGTGGCAGAAGTTATGAGGGATATTGATGGCGCCGCTGATGTTCAGCTTCGAGCCCCTCCCGGCGAACCACAGCTTGAAGTGCGGCTGGATTTAGACAAGCTTGCTTATTGGGGCTTGCGTCCTGCAGAAGTGATGCAGGCAGTGAGAACGGGGTTTGATGGGGCTGTTGTGGGCCAAGTCTATGAAGGCAATCAGGTGTTTGATGTGGTGGTTGTGTTACCTGAAGAACTGCGTAAACAACCTCAGCAGTTAAGAGCCTTACCCATACAGACGCCAGAAGGCGTGATGTTACGCTTACAGGACATTGCGGTGATTCAGCAGGTCTCGGGACGCCATATGATTCAGCATCGTGGGTCACAGCGTTTGCAAACGGTCACGGCTAATGTCACTGAGCGTGATCTGAGTTCTTTTTTTGCTGAGCTGAAACAACGTGTACATGATGAAGTCGCTTTCACCGCAGATATCTATCCTGAGTTTACTGGTGCGGCAGTGGCGCAAGCGCAGTCTCGTGAGGATTTGATTGTGCATTCCACCTTGGCAGGCTTAGCTGTTTTGTTATTGCTTTACGTGGCCTTACAAAGCTTTCGCAATATGATATTGGTATTGATTAATTTACCGTTTTCTCTAGTCGGCGGTGTGCTGGCCGTGGTTTTAACCAACGGCGTGTTGTCGATTGGTTCATTAGTCGGTTTCGTGACGCTATTTGGTATCACATTGCGTAATGCCATTATGCTGGTGTCACATTACCAATACATGGTGACAGAAGAGGGCGCGGCCTGGAATCTGGATACTGCCATCCGAGGGGCACAAGAACGCTTACCATCAATACTCATTACGGCTTTGGTCACAGCGCTCGCCATGTTACCCATTGCGATAAACTCGGATAGCCCTGGCCGT
Source organism: Methylophaga sp. UBA5088 (assembly GCF_002414625.1). NCBI lineage: Bacteria > Pseudomonadati > Pseudomonadota > Gammaproteobacteria > Thiotrichales > Piscirickettsiaceae > Methylophaga > Methylophaga sp. UBA5088. The sequence continues at coordinate 33,335 of NZ_DIAC01000051.1, forward strand.
GAGATTATGGGGCCGATGGCCAGTATTATTATCGGTGGTTTGATTTCTTCCACGGTGTTAAATCTATTGGTGTTGCCAAGTATCATGCTTCGCTACGGACGATTCAAAACCAGTAGAGAAGCGCAGCTCTGAGCACCAACTAATCAAATGGAATTAAAAAGGCGATACCAATAATCAGTAACACCACGACAAAAAAGGCAATTTCTATAATCATCAGTGAATAGCAAAGGTTTGTGCTTGCTCATTGCGTTGATCGGCAAAGAACTGATAAATGTCTTTTAGCTCCTTAGAGGAGAAATGAATCAATATCAGTTGCTGTCCTGGGTAGATTAAATCTGGATTATGTCCCATTGTGCTGGTGGTGTAGTTATAGATATAGCTAGACTCCACTTTATTGTTTAAAACCTTGCCAAGAAATGAGCTTAGTCCGGTAGGTAGCGGTTCATCGGCATCAGCAGGAATGGTGACTCTGACTAAATCTTTATTGATACCTTCAAGTGCCAGACCCTGACGAAAACGTTGAATCAAGCCAGACTGAATAATTCCCCATAAACCTTGACGATCGGCCTCAGTCACACGATGCAGATAGAATAGAGCACTGTCCTCTAAACCACCCGATTTGACGATGTCGTTCACTGACAATTCGATAGAGCCTTTATCTATTTCCGCCTCAAGCAGGCGATCTTCAGGTAAATCTGATTGTGATAATTGGCCAATGGTCGTTTTCTTCTGTACATCTTGCTCAGTAATCACCGTAATAGGTGCACTTTTGTCGACATTATCAGCGTTGAGCAAATCAATAAGCGGCCGCTGTTGTCGACTGCCATCGGCTTGTTCAATGGTGACAAAGGGATTTTTATCTTCAGTACTGTCATCAAGCGCTTGTAATGTCGTTTGTTGTTTTTCAGTTTCTGTGTATTTGATGGTGACTGGGGTGTCTGCGCTCAGACTTTTATCGGCAAGTAACTGACCGAGGGTCGTCTCGCGTTTTTCTATTTTGGGGATCACAATAGTGCCATCTTTCCGCACGAACTCACCTTGTTTGTCATTTAACGTCACGGCTTTACTACCCAGATGATCCACAAATTGTTCTGCTTCTTTTTCTATGATGGCTTGCTGATCTTCGGTAGGTGCGACAGGTTCAATGGTGACTTCTTCTATTTCTGGATCTTCGATTTCTATCGGTGGCGAAACCGTGTGTTCCGTGCGAGAGGGTTGTAAGTCTGCAAAGAGTAAATAGGCCAGACCCAGCAGTACCATTAAGGCCAGAATAGCAGGGACAAGGGATGGAACTGATCGTGCAGACTTAGCCATAAAATTTCTCTCTGGATTAGTGTCATTATTATTTAAGAC
>NZ_DIAC01000051.1:34778-43600 GCF_002414625.1 Methylophaga sp. UBA5088
AGACGAGAATAAGCCAGTCAGTAAGGCGGGATCAAGTTTCTGATAGCAGTCTGTTTTATCGATTTTATTATTTAACACGCATTCAATAATAGATTTCGCCTGTTCAGGACTATGAACCGGGTTATCTGGTAATAACTGCATTAATGCATCTGTTATTAATGAGGCATGATCACTGTTTTGAGTTTCAAGTACAGTGGCTAAACGATGAACCAATTCTGGAAGGCCGACTTGTGATAACAGAAAGGGGATACGTTTAATGGTCAGAGTCTCATTGTCGGTTTCAAACTCAATACCGAACGCAGATAAATCTGTTTTATAGCGTTGGAATTGGCCGATTTGAGCAGTAGAAATAGGCAAGCGTACAGGCACTAAAATCGGTCTGGAGGTCAGGTTATTCTGAGCAATCGCTTGTTTAAGTTGTTGCTGGCGAATCTTTTTGTCTGCTCGTTGCAGATCAATCAATGCTGGCTCTGGCGTATTCAGAACCATAAACCGGCCATGTAAGATTGAGGCTGATGACCAATTAATGGTCTCAGGTAATGACTTAACAGCTTTAGCCTTGTCTACAGATGTGCTTTCTGCCTGATAAGTTGATGCTTGCTCATTCACCTGTTCGGAATCTGGCAAACTTAACTCTGTCTGGAGCTGATCTGGTGCCGGTGTTTCTGCTATAGCCTCCTGAATGGCTTTGTTTATCAGGCCGTGAATCAAACGTGCATCTCTAAAACGGACTTCATGTTTCGTCGGGTGTACATTGACATCCACTCGGTCCAGAGGCATGTTCAAATACAGTACGTATGCTGCCTGACGTCCGGGTGGAAGCCAATCTCCATAGGCCTGGCGTATTGCATGATTAATCACCCGATCTTTGATGACACGACCATTAATAAAAAAGTATTGCACATCGGTTTGAGCGCGATGGGCAGAGGCTTTACTCACCCAGCCTGATAAATGAGTATCTTCAAAGGATTGTTCTAGATAGTTGGCCTGACGAACAAAAGCCTGACCACAGATTTTTGCCAGTCGTTGAGGATATAAATCGGCTGATTTGAGTGCGGGTAGTTTGATATAACTTTGCTCATCAAAGCGTGCACTGAACCCAATATCAAATCGACTCAAAGCGAGTCGATAGAAAGTTGTCATTAGATGATGAAGCTCTGTTTTATCACTTCGCAGAAAGCGGCGACGCGCGGGTAAATTAAAAAAGAGCTCTGCTACGCTCACGGTTGTCCCATCAGGATGAGCAGCAGGTTCCGGCTCTAGCTTATCGGATCGCACTTGCCAGGCACATGGCTGTTCTGCTTGTTTTGAGGTGAGACTCAAACGTGTGACAGAGGCAATACTGGGTAAGGCTTCACCGCGAAACCCCAAGCTGCCAATCACACTGAGTTGTTCGCTACTATGTAATTTACTGGTGGCATGCCGGCTTAAGGCAAGTGCTAAATCATCAGGATGAATGCCAGCGCCATTATCAGTGACTTTTATAAGCTGACTGCCCGCACCCTCGATCACGATATCTACTTGAGTTGCACCAGCATCAATACTGTTTTCAACAAGCTCCTTAAGTACTGAAGCTGGGCGCTCTACTACTTCGCCAGCAGCAATTTGGTTGGCTAGGTGAAGAGGTAGGGCGTGAATTCTAGTCGCGTTCATACGTTAAAGTTTAACGTATGAACGCCAAGAGGTTTAGGGGATTTTTAAGACATCGCCAACGTGAATTTCGGAAGAGGCCAGATTATTCACTGATTTGATATCTGCCATCTTCACGCGATAGCGCTGAGCAATCATGCTCAGAGTATCACCGCGACTGACAATATGTTGTTGTGGCAGGCTAGTGCCGGGAATCGGGTTTTGTTGGAAATAATTACGAATGCCGACCATCATGGCGTGAGCCAATTTATTCTGATGGCTAGCATTTTTGAGTTTCCTTTCCTCTTCTGGATTAGAAATAAAGGCTGTTTCGACTAGAATAGAGGGGATATCAGGTGATTTGAGCACCACAAAAGCAGCGGATTCGACGTGTTTTTTGTGAACATGACCGACACGTTTAAGACCTGACAAGACAGTCTGACCGACTTCCAAACTGCCTTCCAAGCTGGCTGTTTGAGACAGATCAAGTAAGACCGACGCCAATAAATCATCCTTATCTTCCAGGCTGATGCCTCCGGCTAAATCAGCCGCATTTTCTCTGTCTGCAAGAATCTGCGCTGCTTCACTACTCGCACCACGACTGGATAAAACATAGACAGACGATCCTCGGGCTTTGCGATTGGTGAAAGCATCAGCATGGATGGAAATGAACATGTCAGCACCGTTTTCCCGAGCGCGGCGGATACGCTGTCGCAAACTGATAAATACATCACTGTCTCGGGTTAAATACGAACGCATTCCTGGCTCTTGATCTACCAGTTTGGCCAGTCGTTTACCGATAGCAAGCACCACGTCTTTCTCTTTAGTGCCGTGAGCTCCTACTGCGCCAGAATCCTGACCACCATGTCCAGGATCGATGGCTACAACAATATCTCTGCGCGGTAGAATTTTATTGGTTTTGATGACTTTTTGTTCTTGTTCAACCTTATTCTGAGCAGCCTCCGAAGGCGTGTTCAAGGCTTCTTCTTTGACTTCAGCAATAGATTGTTTGAGTTGTTGCTGTGTGTACAGAAGATCAACCACTAAGCGGTTAGGGTAGTTTTTCTGCGGTGGTAGCGTTTGGGTTTGGTATTTCACTTCATGAGCTAAATCCAATACCACTCGTAACGTATTTTGATCATAGGCGGCATAGCGCACAGCTTTTATTGGGGTATTTATCAACGATGGAATCGTCAACTTATCACGTTGTTGAAAGCCTTTTAAGTCAATGACCAGACGATCGGGGTTGGCTAAAGTAAATGCGTTGTAACTGACTTTGTTATCAAGATCAAATACTAAGCGTGCACTCTGATTATCTGAAGACACGCGCAGACCTTGAATGGCATCAGCCCATGTTGGCGCTGTAAAAAATAGCAGAAAAAAACTTAGTAGGAGACGGACCATCTCAACACCCTTATGATCACTTGGCCGTTATTTTCTCTTTGCTTAAAATTAAAATCAAGTTTTCTTTCTAAATAAATGAGATACAAGGGAAAGTTGAACTATTTGTGAAGTTTTCCACAGACTTCTTCACCCAAAGCTGTCATTGCTTGAATATCTACCTGTCTTCCGGTTGATTGGTACGATAAGTGAATCATCAGATCTGGCGCTGGTAAAAAATCCTGACCGCGTTGCGCCCATTCAATCAATGATATGGCATTGTTATGAAAGTAATCATCGATACCCATAAATTCAAGCTCACCGGGATCGCTGAGACGATATAAATCAAAGTGGTAAATATCCCTGTGATCAAGCTGGTAGTGTTCAACAAGAGTATAGGTGGGACTTTTGACATTACCCTGATGCCCAAGCGCTTGCACAAAGCCTCTGGTGAAGGTCGTTTTTCCTGCACCCAGTTCACCTTCAAGATGAATGGTGAAGAGCTTGTCAGGCATCAGCATGGCAAGGTCTCTACCTAGGCTGATGGTCGCTTTTTCGTTATCAAGATATCTATGCACGTTCTTTTCTTATTTTAAATTCAACAGATGACGAAGATGAGGTAATAAGTCTAATGCCAGTAATCCCCGTTCTCCATGTTCTTTGGCTGCTCTGTCAGCGGCCATACCATGAAGTATGACACCAAGGCTGGCAGCATCAAAGAGTGATATTTTTTGTGCAAGTAAGCCACCGATAATACCGGTCAATGCATCACCCATTCCCCCACTTGCCATACCAGGATTGCCTACCGTTGATACTAGTGTGGTGCTGCCATCACAAATCAATGACCCTGATCCTTTAAGCACAACAACGCCTCCGTATTTCTGCTGAATAAGTTTCACAGCATGAAAGCGGTCTGCTTCTATTTCACTGCTGCTCATACCCAACAATCTGCCTGCTTCACCAGGATGAGGCGTCAGAATCCAGTTTGATTTGTAAGCAGGACGCTGACTGAGTAAGTTCAGGGCATCTGCATCCATGACCATCGGTTTTTCTATTTCAAGAAGCGCATTAAACATAGGGTTAGACCAGGCATCTTGACCTAAGCCCGGGCCAAAACTTATTACTGAGGCTTTCTCTAATAACTTTGCTAAATCAGTCGCTGAATCTATTGCGCTCACCATTAACTCAGGACGGTCTATATTCAGCCAGTGAGCATGCTCAGGATGTGTGGCAACACTGATAAGTCCTGCTCCAGTGCGGGCTCCTGCTTCAGCACAAATTCTCGCAGCACCTGACATGCCACGATTGCCACCCACGACCAGTAAATGACCAAAGTCCCCTTTATGGGCTGAACGCGCTCTTGGTTTTAATTGTTGTTTATAGTGCTCGAAGCGGGCGAGTTGGCTTGATGTAGGTAATGTTTTATATAGGCTCTCTGGTGTTTCTAAATCATCAAAATAAATGCGTCCGCTATAGTGTGGACCGTCTCCCGTGAACAAGCCTTGGTTCAATCCCAGAAAGCTCACGGTGATATCCGCTTTCACAGCGATGCCCATGACTTTTCCGGTATCCGCATTGAGGCCTGAGGCGATATCGATCGATAAAATGCGAGCCTGAACCGTATTATTGATGGCGGCGATAGCTTCTGCATAATGACCTGTTACAGGGCGATCCAAGCCTGTACCGAACAGCGCGTCAACAATGACATCGGTCTCCGCAACTTGACCACTAAAAGCTTGAGGCTTATGACCTGTACTTAAAAAGCCTTGTCTCGCATGGGCGGCTTCATCACTCATTTTATCAGGCTGACCCAGCTCGATAAGGTCGACAAGGAAACCTTTATTAATCGCCTGATGAGCAAGGTCATACCCATCCCCACCGTTATTCCCTGCTCCGCAAAATACGGTGATATGTTTGGCTTGCGGCCAAGACCTCATCAAAATATCCAGTGCGGCTTTTGCTGCACGAGACATGAGTTCGCTACCGCTAATGTGATGGTCTTCAATGATGGTGCGATCAATTTCACGTGTTTGCGCGGCAGTATATAAACGATCCGGCAAGATGTGCATAAGTCGATCCCCTCTAATTCAATCCCGACAGCTTATAATAGGTTTATGGACAAACAAAACACTGACATCGAATGGCAGGATTTTATCTTACGTATGCAACGTTGGGCGCGTTCGCTGGGATTTCAGGCGCTGGGTGTCAGTGATCTTGATTTGTCAGAGGCAGATCAGCGATTACAAAACTGGCTGGAAAAAGGCTTTCATGGCGACATGGGCTTTATGGAAAAGCATGGTAGTAAACGGACTCACCCAACCCAATTAGTTGAAGGCACAGTCAGTATTATCAGTGTCAGAATGGATTATTGGCCTGGGGAAGCAGCCGAGCCCTGGTCCGTGCTTGATGATGATGAGAAAGCCTTTATTTCCCGTTATGCTTTGGGTCGTGATTATCATAAATTGATGCGAAAACGCCTGGCCAAACTTGCCCAGCACATTCAAAAAGAAGTCGGCGAGTTTGGTTATCGTGTTTTTACAGATAGTGCACCGGTGATGGAAAAAGCAATCGCGGAAAAAGCGGGGCTGGGGTGGATAGGCAAACACAGCAATGTGCTAAATCGTGATCATGGCTCATACTTTTTCCTGGGTGAAATTTATACGGACTTACCATTGCCACCAACACAGTCAGTAGCCGCTCACTGCGGTAGCTGTACCGCCTGTATCGATATTTGCCCAACAAAAGCCATTGTAGCACCCTATGAAGTCGATGCACGTCGATGTATTTCTTACTTAACCATTGAATTGCGCGATTCGATTCCGGAAGAGTTCAGACCCTTAATGGGGAACCGGATTTATGGCTGTGATGATTGCCAGTTGGTCTGTCCATGGAATAAGTATGCTCAGGCGACCACAGAGTCAGACTATTCACCCCGTGAGGGTTTAGATGCGCCGCAGCTTGTTGATTTATTTATGTGGTCAGAACAAACCTTTTTGTCACGCCTGGAAGGAAGTCCTATCCGGCGAATTGGCTATGACTGCTGGTTACGGAATATTGCTGTTGCTCTGGGTAATGCCCAAACCAGTCCGTCAGTCATTGAGGCATTAATGACTCGTTCAAATCAGGTGTCAGATATGGTCCAAGAGCATATTGATTGGGCATTACAGCAGCATAAAATGTCATAAAGCTGTCATTGATACACTTTACACTCAGCGTGTTTTTGACTGCTGAGAAGTTAAGTGAAGTTATCGTTTGTATCCCGCCTGATTAGTTTTGTTATTGTTTTTGCACTCATATTATCGGCTGTTGTTGCTGTCTGGGGTTGGTATCAACTCGATAAGCCTTATCAAATCACTCAGGAATTTAAGCAATATCGAAATGTGTTTGATATTGATACACGTATTTTGCTGGAACGTTATTTAGCCTCGGGCCAGGCCAATTTACTTCAGGATGCAGAAAATCAGCTCGATGCAATGAAAACAAAAACGTTTGACTGGCTGAGTGAGTCGGATAATACAGCCATACAGAGTGGTATCGATGCATTGCAGTCAGAAGTTCAACAAGTGCGCTCTGCAGGCAAACTTTCAGCTAATCCTCAAACCTTGTTAATGAATAACGAGCGGGAACGTAACGGTGACTTACTGAGCTTGAATCGTTACGCAGAAAAAGCACAATCTACCCCAGCATGGCAGATTGCGGATTTTCTGCAGAAGCTGGTGGAGCTTGAGCATAGCCTGAATCAAATCTCTTTATATCGACAGCGATATCTTGAGACCCAGGATAAAGCGATTGAGAAAACCTTATTGGACGAAAATCAGCATTTCGCAGAGTTGGTTAAGCAACTGGAAGCCATGCCGCGATTTGGTATCTACACAGAGGTAGATGAAGAGGCATTAATTCCACAAGAGCCCGATGAGATCGGCGAGCTCAGTATTGCTTCTTTACATAGCCTGACTCAGCGTTACGAAAAAGAACTCCGCAATACCCAGGCCATGCAGCAACAAGTCACGGCAAGCAGAGAAGACTTGAATCAAGAAATGCTGGCTTTTCAAGCGATGCTGGCTGACTATGAGAGCAAAATTAGCCAGATAAAGGCGGATATTACGCAACGCTTGCAGTGGCTAGTATTGCTGGCTCTTGTCTTTATTATCCCCGCGCTTTGTCTACAGTTTGTGATGCAAAATCGTTTGATGCGTTTTTTGCTCAAACTTGATGGCTTTTTTAAAGCCATGCTTGCTGGTTATTATCAGCAGAGCTTGACTTCTGAACTGGCTTTTAGTGAGACCAACTCCGTTGTCGAGGCAGCACTTCACTTGCAGCAGTATCTCGGCGACTTGATTGATAAATTAGACCATCAGGCGCAAACGTTGATTAACGCCAGTCGAACCTTGCAAGAGGAGTCCGAAGCTACTTCGACACTGACACAACAGCAACAACATACGACTGATCAGGTGGCTACTGCTGTTATGCAGTTGTCATATTCATTTAAGGAGGTCGCCAATAACGCGATAGATGCATCAGAGTTTGCTGGGCAAGCAAACGAAGCCACATATTCAGCTCGGCATAAGCTCAGCCTGGCATCAACGGCGACACAACAACTTGCTATGGATTTACTTGATGCAGAAACGGTTATTCATCGCCTTGAGCAAAACAGTCAAAATATTCAGTCTGTACTGGAAGTCATTCAGGGGGTGGCAGAACAAACCAATTTATTAGCATTAAATGCGGCTATTGAGGCCGCCAGAGCTGGTGAACATGGCAGAGGTTTCGCCGTTGTGGCAGACGAAGTTCGATTGCTGGCATCGAGAACCACTGAATCAACGGAAGAAATTAAAGCGATTATTGAGCAACTCGCTACTTCCGGCGCGGAGGCGACCAGTATTGTTGGTCGCCAAAGTGCTGCCGCAAAACGTTGCTCAGCGCAGACCGATGACGCGAATCTCGCCATGGCACCCGTTGTTTCGGCAATGGATAATATTACGCAAATGAATTCATCGATTGCTACGGCCACCCAACAGCAAACGGCGACCGTTGATGACATTGCCCGTGCGGCAGAGCAGATTAAATCAAGTTCAATTGATGTGAATCAACATATTGTGGGTATTGGTCAGTCTGGAAGAGGCTTAACGACTATCAGTGAAGAGCTGAAACTATTAGTGCTGGCCTTAAAGCAGTGATCAGGATACAGGCTGAGCAGCCAATGGCAGTTCAAACCAAAAGGTTGAACCAAGCTGTTCTTTACTTTGATAACCAATTCGTCCACCCATTGCTTCAATGAGTTTTTTGGTGATAACCAGGCCTACACCACTGCCTTCTGTTGTCGAATTTTCTTGCCCTAATCGAGAAAAACTAGAAAACAATAATTGCTGATTTTCATGAGAAATACCTGACCCGGTATCGATCACCAGCACACGAAGTGAATCTGTCTGCTTTTTATACTCCAGCATTAAACTGCCTTCCGGTCGGTTATATTTGATGGCATTACTCAACAAATTAATCAGGATTTGTTTTAAGCGCATAGGATCAGCATTGACATAAACCTTGGGATCGTCGGCGATAAAGAGTTTGATTTGTTTCTGACTGGCTAAGCTATCTACCAGCGACAGACAATCTGTGACGGTGTTGCCCATATGGGTGGGCTTTAATTTTAAATCCAGATGACCACTTTCCACTTTTGCCAGATCAAGCACCTGATTAACTAATGTTAGTAGGTGCTTACTTGCTTTCATGATGTGGTCAAGGCTCTCGGCCTGTTGCGAATGTGGGGGCGATTTTGGGTCAGTTCTGAGTAATTGTGTAAAACCCAATATGGC
>NZ_DIAC01000051.1:43650-45649 GCF_002414625.1 Methylophaga sp. UBA5088
ATTGTGTAAAACCCAATATGGCATTCAGAGGGGTTCTTAACTCATGGCTCATACTGGATAAAAACTCTGTCTTGGCCCGATTGGCCGTTTCAGCGAGTTCTTTTGCTTGTTGAAGCGCAGAGGTCTGTTGTTGAAGTATTTTGGTTAAATAGAGTGACTGCCAATACTCTGCGTTAGCACGAGATGCTTGTATCAGCAAAAAAATCATATACGAAATCAGTCCAAATAAGATACTCACTGTACTCAGGTTCCATTTGAGCATGGTCGATACGATGATGGGCAGAAAAATCATGCATAAATACATTCGAGCCAGCTTTTTCCAGATAAACAGGCTAGTCAATGCACCTGCACCGATACCAATGGTAAACATCAGTACGACCATATTAGTAAATAAGGTTTGATACAGGTAGAGGCAAACCGCGACGTAAATACCCCAAGTCAGAGCTGAGAAAAAGAACACCACAAAAAGCTGTTTTAGTTTCATGTCTACAGCATGTGGTGTGTTCAGGATGGAGAAGACAACGTACAGGCGGCATAAAAAGAGGAGGCCCATCAACCCAAACAAAAAATAGGTAAAAAAGGGGGCATCATTCATGATCGGCGAATAATAGGCGGAAATAAGCAGAGCTAAAAACACGATCAGGCCGCCGGATATGGTGCGTTTGGCCAGATCTTTTGCCGCTTGTTGCTTAACTTGGTTTAAGGCATCTGAGTCCAGCTCTGGCAGAGCGGGATCTACATAACCGTGTGATTCGCCATAGAACATCAGCGAATCATATGTCAATTTCGACGAATTTCAAATACTTAAAATGCGTCTCCGCTATCTACTTCAATGAGTCGAATGCCGAGATCGCCTCTTGTCTGGCTTTTTTGTAATCTATGATTGGTTCAGGGTAATCACATTCTTTTCGTTGTGCCGAGCTTGGTGCATGTATCTGTTTTGCAGAAAGAGACTTTAACTCTGGTACAAAGCGTCGAATAAATTCACCATCAGGATCAAATTTTTCAGATTGCCGCTGAGGATTAAATACTCTGAAATACGGTGCAGCATCACAACCTGTGGAGGCACTCCATTGCCAGCCACCATTATTTGCCGCAAACTCACCATCAATCAGGGTTTGCATGAAATATTTTTCCCCTTTACGCCAGTCGATAAACAAAAGTTTGGTTAAAAAACTGGCCGCAACCATGCGTAAGCGGTTATGCATCCAGCCGGTTTGATTTAATTGGCACATGGCCGCATCCACAATCGGAAAGCCCGTTTTGCCTTCACACCAGGCATCAAAGGCTGATTCGCTGTCATTCCAGACCAGATTTTCCGTTTCTGGTTTGAAGGGCTTTTCTTTATTAAGTTCGGGGAAATGCGTGAGTAATTGTCGATAAAAGTCACGCCAAGCTAATTCTCTTAGCCAGTCATTATCCTGCCAGTGCAGATTCTGCTCCGCGCAATAATATTGAATATTATGTAGAAGGCGTCTCGGACCCAAACGACCCATCGCTAGATACGGTGACAGTGTGCTGGTCGCTGGTGTGGCTGGTATGTCACGCTTTTCTGGGTAGGCTTTAAGTTTTTTCTGACAAAATTGCTGTAGCTTTTGCAGGATGTCTGATTCTTCAGCCAGCCATAGATCTTCGCGATAGTCGCCAGCCCAGCCAGGCTTTATATCGTTGACTTTTATCGGCTTACCTTGTTTTTCTGGTTCATCAAATGGAGGGCGTGCCCGGTCTTCAAGAATCGTACGCCAACGACGATAGTAGGGAGTAAATACCTTATAAGGTTCGTCCTGTTGAGTTAGTACTGGAATCGGTACAAGCAGATCAGACTCAAGGGCATGACATTCGATATGGTTGGCTAATAAAGTCTGTCCAACCTGTTCATCACGTCTACACTCATCCAAGGCGGTTTCTTGCTGAAACCAGACAGACTCAATCTTATTGTCGTCACAAAACTGACCTAAAGCAGCGGGGACATCAACAAAATAATCCACTTCTAACAGTG